>NVRX02000005.1 GCA_002400985.2 Candidatus Wolfebacteria bacterium | reverse complement strand
TAGTTACTGTGGAGCTGGTGAATAACCCTATGGACGCAGTTTCAGTTTGTGAATAGTTGTTTTGGTGGAGGTGCATACCCTTTCGGGGTGTTGATTTTGTGATGCTGCCGGATTGATGTCCACAGGGCGTAGAATTGGGTTGTGAGGCGTGTGCAGGCTTGGGTGAGGCGGTATTGGTCTTTCGTGGCGGGGTGTTTCTTCGCCAGTTTCTTGAGGTTCATCACGGCGGCGGTGAGGTAGGATTGGATGGTGACGTTGGTCAGCCCTCTGCCGATGGCGCGTGATAGCCCGTGTTGTGTTTTGCTGCGACCGTGTACGCCTTCCACTTGCCAGCGATGGCGTTTGTATTTCTCGCGCGTTGATTCGTCCCATCCTTTTTCTTTGCGGCGGCGTGCGCGCAACAGGGCGGTGTAGCCTTCGCCGATGAGGATGGTGCGTGAGACGGCCTTGGCGGAAAAGCAGCGTTCACGCAGGGGGCAGTTTTTACAGTCGCTTGAACGTGCGCGGTAGTAGCGGCCGTTGGTGGAGGGTGTGCAGCTTTTGCGGTGGAGATGGCTGCCAGCGGGGCAGGTGATTCGGTCGTGGTGTTCGTCGTATTTGAAGCGTCGTGCGGGAATGCGCTGCGTCCCTTTTTTGCGCGGAGCAATGCGCGGCGGCGGGATGACCGCATCGGTGCCACGTTGCTCAAGCGTTGCGTAATTGGCGCCATGTGCATAGCCCGCGTCGCAGGTCACACACGCCACATGGTCATTGAGCGTTGCCTCAATGCGTTCGACTTGTTCGATTAACTGCTTGCCCTCATTGGCCTGACCCGTCGTAACCGATACATCCACGATGACCCCGTTCTTGTCCTCCACCGCCGTATGTTGTTTGTAGGTCGGCTCCAAGTGATACTGCTTGCACGAGGTGGACATGGTCGCATCGGGATCGGTGGGACTGTACTTCTGCGGTTTGATTTTCTTCTTTCTTGGCCGACCACGTCGACCCGTGGGCGGTTCATCATCGCCGTCGCTGGCCGCTTTCTCATCGTTGACCTCCACCACCTGTTCAGCGTGGCGCGTGGTCAGGCTGTCCCAGCTCACATCCGCACGAATCAGCGTGGCATCAATATGCACCGTGTCCGCGCTCACCAGCCCCGCTTCCATGCACTGCGCCACCGTGCGCTCGAAAATACTGCGAAATAATGGCGCGCCCCACCGTTGACGAATCCGCGTCAGGCTACTGCGCTCCGGCAGCACCTCATCCAGTCGATACCCGGCAAACCACCGAATCGCCAAGTTCACCTGGGCCTCCCGCATCAACTTGCGATCATGAACAATGCCCTGAAAAAACCCGGCCAGCATCAGACGCAACACACGCTCCGGATCAATGCTCGGCCGCCCATTGTCCTGGCAATAACACCCCCGCACCGCCTCATGCAGCCACGACAAATCCAACACCGCATCCACCCGCTTCAGAATATGATCATCCGGCACCAACTCCCGCAACGGCGACGCCACAAACAAATCTTCCTGCCAATCCCCCCGTGACTGCATCACATACCCTCCTTGAACCCATTTGATCAAATGAATACCATCACGTCAAGGACTTTTTCACCAGCTCCACAGTAACCCATTTTGCCTTTACTCCGGCAAGGCAAAAGCCAATACTTCCGGTGCGTATCTATACCCGCCCGCTCCCATGGCAATATACTGTCTACCTTCATGCATGTACGTCATAGGCGTTCCATACGGAGGCGTATCCATCAGATATTCCCACACAACCTCTCCTGTCTCTTTATCAAATGCACGCATATACAATTCTTTCGAGGGGCTGACAAAATCGCCTGAAATCTGAACCTGATTCACGAACAACAACGTCTTCGTTACCAAAGGCCCGCCGCTGGAAAGCGTACCGTGACTCGTCCACCCGATAGGATCCAAATTCAAATCTTTCAGTTTCGGATGATTCGTCGGCCCTTGCCCATGCGGCACCTTCCACTTAATCGTACCCGTCTTCATGTCCATCCCGATCACAATGCCGTAAGGCGGCTTCGTCAGCGGAAGACCAAAAGGACCAATCACCGCACGAGGTCCAGTGAACAGATAATCCGCCGTCACACCCCGATCCCTATTCCCCGGACTCACATGTGCCAGCGAATATATTTCCGCCGCTTCGAAATAAAGCATCTGCGTTTCCGGGTCAAAACCCGCGCCGCCCCAGTTGATACCGCCAGCCGCACTGGGAGCCTGCAGCACCCCTTTCAGCCCATCAGCGCCCAGCACCGTAGGCGGCGTAAACAAAGGCCCCAAGGTATAGTTCTTCGCAATTTCCAACGCCTTCGCTTTAATCTCAGGTGTAAAATCTACCAGATCATCTTCCGTAATACCCTGCCGTACATACGGTTCCGGTTTCGTCGGGAAAGGCTGTGTCGGCGAAGTTTGCTCACCGGGAACCGTGGTTTGCGGCACCGCACGTTCCTCGATAGGCCACACCGGCTCCCCCGTCACCCTATCGAACACATAAATGAACCCCTGCTTGCTCGGCGCAATAACCGCTTTGATAGTACGCCCGTCTACTTCCAAATCACACAGCGTAGGCGCACACGGAAAATCGTAATCCCATAACCCATGATGCACCGCCTGAAAATGCCATACCCGCTCTCCTGTAGCCGCGTCCAGACACACAATACTTTCCGCAAAAAGATTATCCCCCTTGCGCTGCCCGCCGTAATAATCATTCGTAGGGGTACTCACAGGAAGATAAACATACCCCAGCTCTTCATCCACCGAAATCATGGACCACACATTCGTATTACCGGAATATTTCCAGGAATCATCTTCCCACGTTTCCACCCCCACTTCACCCTCTTGAGGCACCGTATGAAAAACCCATTTCCGCTCCCCCGTCTTCGCATCAATTCCCTGCACATGACCTGCAGGCATATTGGGTGACGTAGGCGAATCAAAAATTGCAGAACCCACCACAATCACGCCATTCGCAATGGCCAACGGCGCGTTATGTCCCATATACCGTCGTGCCGTATCCGGGTGCAGCCCCTCAAGCAGATCCATCTTACCCCCATCCCCGAATGATTCGACGAGCTTTCCTGTCTCCGCATCCAACGCGAATATTTCCATCGTTCCTGTACCAATAAATATCCGTCCACGAGTGCCATCATGCCAATACGAAACCCCGCGATGCTGCCACCCGGCATTCACCGGACGACCTAATTTATACGCCTCCGGATCAAACATCCATTTAACCGCACCTGTCCCGG
>NVRX02000002.1 GCA_002400985.2 Candidatus Wolfebacteria bacterium | reverse complement strand
TGTACTGAGCTGGGCCAGTTCGCCAGAGGCTAGTGCGAGCTGACCGATGGCCGGTTCGTCGGACACCGGAGTTACGCCGGTTTAGAAGTTGAAGCTAGCTCGATGCCCGTTGTCTGTCCCGGTATCTCGGGGGTCCGGGACCTTGCACCGCTCCTGGTAGATTCGTGCGCATCGATTCTGCTGGGCGATGCCTACGCGGCCAACAAAGCTGCGGCCCGTGAGGCCGGGCTCGATTTCGAGTACGCCGGATGCTGGGCTCATTATGCGGAGTCCCGCGTTATGTGAGGTTGTCCGGCGCTGTGTGAGATTTGGACAGGGGCTCAACCCATTGCTATGACTGTGGTTACTACATCCCAGTCACTGGAGAAGAGCCCCCATGAAGAAGCAGTCTACGAAGTCGAAGGCCAAGGCCAAGAAGCAGATCCGGAAGAAGCGTTCCGTGCGTCGATCCGAGTCGATCGAGCGTGCTGAGGTGCGCTCGCTCCGAGAGGGCATCCGAGAATCGCTGGTCGAGGAGATCCGCAATGCGGTGACTGCGACAGCTGAGCATCTCGTTGTGTCGGAGGTCCTGGAGCTTCTTGGGGAGCCGTGGTCCAGGAAGGGTGAGTCCAGCCTTCGTCGGGGCGGGCGCGCCAAGTCGAGGATTTTCCTCGGGGGAGAGCCCGTCAACATCGATCGCCCCCGGGTCCGAGACGTGGCCTCTGGAACGGAGCATCCCTTGAAGACCTTCCAGGCACTCAAGAGTCGGGACGCTCTGGATGAAGACGTCCACCGACTCATGGTTCGGGGCGTGACGACGCGAAACTACGACGAGGCCCTCGGCCAACTCTCCGATGGGCTGGGGCTGAAGAAGAGCGCCGTCAGTAAGTCCTTCCAACGAGCCTCGCAGAAGGACCTGGACGCGATCAATGGACGGTCCCTCTCCGATTGGGTGATCTCCGTCGTCTACATCGATGGTGTTGGTTTCGCTG
The DNA here is from genome assembly GCA_002400985.2 of Candidatus Wolfebacteria bacterium. Lineage (GTDB taxonomy): Bacteria > Patescibacteriota > Minisyncoccia > Phycocordibacterales > Phycocordibacteraceae > Minusculum. The sequence goes on along the minus strand of NVRX02000002.1, from coordinate 2,443 downwards.
ACACGATGTGCCTGGTTGCCGTAGGCATCACCCAGGACGGCCAGAAGAAGGTCCTTGGGCTCCGTGAGGGCGCTACCGAGAACTCGACCGTGGTCAAGGATCTGCTCAGCGACCTCAAAGAGCGCGGTCTTCGGACTCCCAAGCGAACCCTGTTCGTGCTGGATGGATCCAAGGCGCTGAAGAAGGCCGTGCGCTCAACGTTCGGCGACGAGGCGCTCGTGCAGCGGTGCCAGCTTCACAAGATTCGGAACATCCAGAGCTACCTCCCGAAGCATCTCCAGGCGGAAGCGCGACGACGACTGAACGTTGCTTGGAACATGATCAAGTACGAGGACGCGAAGGCCGAGCTCGAACGCGTGCTTGCATGGCTCAAGACGTTGAGCACTTCTGCTGCGAATAGCCTCAAGGAAGCATTCCACGATTCACTAACCGTCCATCGGCTTGGCATCATCGGTGGCCTCCGCAAGACACTCGTCACCACGAACCCGATCGAGTCAGCATTCGACATCGTTCGAACCCTCTCCCGCCGCGTGAAGCGGTGGAGCGGGACGGGGATGGTCTGACGTGCTCCCGAAAATGTAGACACGGATCTAAGGGATACACTAACCCCCAAAGGACCCGATTATGAGTACCACCAGAAGGAAGTACACCGCCGCATTCAAGCTTGAGGCCGTTCACCTGGTCACCGACCAAGGCCAGACCATCGCCGAGGTCTCCAAGCAGCTGGGCATCAATCCTGGCCTCCTGCATCAGTGGCGTGCAGCGATCAAGATGAATGGCGAATTGGCCTTTACCGCCAAGGCCCCCGAAAAGCTGGAAAGCGAAGAAGTGCGCAAGCTCCGCCGCGATCTCAAAGTTGCTCGGGAGGAGAGGGATATCCTAAAAAAGGCTCTGGGCTTCTTCGCGAAGCTAAAGCATTGAGGTTCGCGTTCATCGGTGAGCACCGCGGCGAGTTTGAGGTGGCGATCATGTGCCGTGTACTCGAGGTCTCTCGCGCGGGCTACTACTCGTGGTCTGACCGCAAGCATGGGGCCCGCCGCTTGGAGGAGTGCGTGCTCCTTGATGCTGCCGCGGGCCTCTTCAAAGACTCTGGTCAGACCTACGGGCATCGGCGCATTTGCGCTGGGCTGGTGGCTCTTGGCCTGCTGTGCGGCCCCAAGCGGGTTGCTCGGTTGATGAGGAAGTGGGGCATGCAGGTGGTGGTCAAACGCCGATTCCGCTTGACCACCGACAGCAAGCATGGGCTGCCCATTGCCGAGAATCTACTCGACCGACAGTTCGATCAGGGAGCGCCCAATAAGGCCTGGGTGAGCGATATCACCTACATCTGGACCGAAGAGGGCTGGCTGTACTTGGCCACGACCATGGACTTGTACTCGCGTAAGATCGTGGGTTGGGCCATGGCCGACAACATGCGCAAGGAGCTTGTGATGGAGGCGCTCCAAATGGCCATCGACACTCGAGCTCCCGGCCCGGGTTTGATCCATCACTCCGACCGGGGCTCCCAGTACGCCTCCAAGGACTTCCGCCGTCTGCTTGATAAGCACGGCATGCTTGCCAGCATGAGCCGCAAGGGCGATTGCTGGGACAATGCCGTCATGGAAAGCTTCTTCGGGAGCCTGAAAGTGGAGCGCGTTCACCGTGACCGCTACAAGGATCACCGACAAGCCCGAACAGCGGTCTTCCAGTACATCGAGACGTTCTACAACACCGTCCGCATGCACTCGAAGCTGGGCTACCAATCTCCCTGTGAGTTTGAAGCCGAACGATCCTCCAGCACTGACGTGGCCTAGAAATCACCCACATGTTCCGAGTTTCCTCTTCCCCGCGCCCCGTCACCTCCGGTCGGCCCTGCCCCCGGAACGCCGCGCTGCGCCCTAGCCAGCTTGGGCTGGCTACGCGCGGCTTCCCCAAACCCCATCCCGCCCTTGACCGTTCCCGCTGCTTCATGTCGAATCAGCCTGTCGCCGTTTGCCGTGTCAACTTATCGGAAGCACCTCAGGGGGATGCGAGTGACTCAGGGTTGTTTGAGGTCCCGGCGGAGGAATTGCTTGCTGGAGATCGTCGACCTATTGTTTTTCAGGGGTTCCGCCCCAACGGGACCAAGGCCGGCATTGGTGAGCTGGTGCTTGATTCCGGAGAGGGCGTAATTACCATTAATAGTTCTACACGGTATGACGGGTCTATTGTCGCATCTCTCAACGTCGGTCAGCACCAAGTGTATGCAGCAAATTCCGACAGTCAATACTGGGGAGCGTTGGAAGTAGATGCGGATTCAAGTACACACTCATTTGTATATCCTGCCGCGCATGTGGTTACGGTCTATGTCAAGGGCCAGATTGGTATGAGTCGAGTTACATGTCTGCGGCAGGACGCTTGTTTTTCAGCAATGGCCACCTTTGGCTCTGTAGCAGGGGGGGGATACGAGCGCTCCTTAATTCCC
>NVRX02000003.1 GCA_002400985.2 Candidatus Wolfebacteria bacterium | reverse complement strand
GGAAGAAGGGAAAAGGAGGGCATTAGAACGCTCGAAAGTTTCCGGGAAAACAACACACTCAATAAATCCTGAAGTATCTCCAATTTTTACAAAAGCCATCTTGTCTCCCTTTTTTGTTAGGAATGGTTTTACACTTTCAATCATTCCTGCAACCACAGTAGGCAGTGTGCTTTTTGGACCTTCTATGTGTTGTTCAATGTTCCTTTTTACACTTTTAAGCTTTTCTTCAAATTGATCAAGAGGATGTCCAGAAATATAAATTCCCAAAAGTTCTTTTTCCCATACAAGTTTTTCTTCAGTCGGTGCATCAGGAGCTTCTTCGAGATCAAGTCTGTGTGCGGGTGCGAGTGAGCCAAAGAGTGAGTCTTGTGCTTCAGCTTCAGCGCCAGCTTCTCTGTGAAATGTAATGAGGTGGTCTAGGTTCTTCATAAGTTTTCCTCGTGTGCCAAATGAATCAAGGGCGCCAGTCTTAATAAGAGACTCAAGACCTCTTCTATTAAGTGCATGGGATGTCACTCGTGAGAGAAAATCTACAAGACTTATAAATATTCCATTTTTTGTACGTTCTTCAATAATTGCTTCTGCAACACCAACTCCAAAGTTTTTAACAGACACAAGTCCAAATCGAATTTTGGTATTGTTTTCAACAATGGTGAAGTCTGCATTGCTTTCATTTATATCTGGGGGAAGTACTGGTATACCCATTCGGTCACACTCTGCAATAATTACAGATATTTTATCAATATCTCCTGCGTCAGCTGTAAGGAGTGCTGTCATGTAGGGCACAGGGTAGTTAGCCTTCATGTATGCGGTTTGATACGCTACACGCCCATAGCTGGCAGAGTGCGCTTTATTAAAGCCGTATCCCGCAAAGGGCGCAATGAGTTCCCAAATCTTTTTTGCTTTTTCAACTTCTAGACCGTTTTTAACACATCCTTCAAGAAACTTCTCATGTTGTTTCTCCATTTCTGCAGGAATTTTCTTTCCCATGGCTTTTCGGAGTTTGTCAGCCTCAAGCCATGAATATCCTGCAATGTGAATAGAAATAAGAAGCACGTCATCTTGGTAGGTGATAACTCCGTATGACATGCTGAGAATGTCTTTCATTCGATCATCAATGTATGTAATTTTCTTTGGGTTATATTTTCGTTCAATATAATCAGGGATAGATTCCATGGGGCCAGGGCGATAAAGTGCCACCATCGCATTGATGTCATGTATGTTTGTTGGCTTTAGTTCTTTTAGATATCGTGTCATTCCTGCGCTGTTAATCTGGAAGAGCCCACCAGTATGTCCCGCAGCAAGAAGTTTGAACGTTTTTGAATCATCAAGGGGTATATTTTCTATATCAACAATGTCTCCTGTTTCCTCTTTGGTCATACGCACTGCGTCAGCAAGGATTGCCAGGTTTTTAATACCAAGGAAATCAAATTTTAAAAGTCCTGCATCTTCTACAGAGTGCATGTCGTACTGGGTAATTAGCTTTCCTCCCTTCGGGTCGTATTGAATAGGTGTCCAATTAATAAGAGGTGTTGGTGCAATTACCACTCCCGCAGCATGTACTCCTGTTTGCCGGGCACATCCTTCCACCTGTTTTGCGAGATCAATAATTTCTTTTACATCCTCGTCTCCTTTATAGAGCTTTTTAAGCTCAGGTTCCATCCGCAAGGCAGTATTTATGGTCATGGGAAATCCCTGACTTCCAATAGGGATAAGTTTTGCAATACGATCCCCAACCATATATGCATGTCCAAGAGCACGTGCGGTATCACGCACTGCGGCTCGTGCCGCCATTGTTCCAAATGTTCCAATTTGTGCTACGTGGTCTTCTCCATATTTTTCTCGTGTATATGCAATTACTTCGTCTCGTCTATTATCGGCAAAGTCCATGTCGATATCGGGTGCGGATGGTCTTTCGGGGTTTAGGAATCGTTCAAAGGGGAGTTTGTATTCGAGCGGGTCTACATTTGTGATACCAAGGAGATACGTTACGAGGGATCCCGCAACTGATCCTCGGATAGTTGTGAGGATTCCTTTTGATCGCGCAAAATCAAGTAGGTCTCCCACTACAAGGAAGTACGGTGCGTATCCTTTTGCTTTTATAATTCCAAGTTCGTACTCAATACGGTCAACAACCTCATCTGTTTTTTCAAGTCCTCTTTTAGGTATTCCTTCATAGGCAAGACGTATAAGTTCGTCTTGGTATGAAAGTCCACTCTCAACCTTGATGTCAGGGAATACCCAGTTTCCAAGCTCAAATGTGAGATTAACGCTATCTGCAATCTTTTTTGTATTTGCTATTGCTTCAGGATATTTCTTGAATGCTTTTTCAATATCCTTTGGTTTCTTAAATGAAAGATCAAGTTTTGCTGATTTTTTTGCAAGTCTACCTTCTCGTATTCGCATAAGGACCTCACGTGCTTCGTGTTGGTTTGGTTTTAGGTAGTACACTTCTTGGTTTGCAACGAGAGGTACATTTTCTGCTTCTGAAAGAGCGATTATTTTTTCAACAAGAATAGCTCGTTCTTTTTGTTCTGGGTGGTGTGTTATTTCAAGATAGAGGTTTTCTTTAAAAATTTCTTTGTATGTTGCAAGGAGTGCGGCCGCTTCTGTTTTGTTTCCTTGTTCGAGAAGTATAGAAGTCTCACTTATATGTGTGGGGAGAATAGCAATAACTCCTTCAGAGTGTTTCTTTAGGAGCTCTAAGTCTACGCGCGGTCTCTCACAAAATCCTGTTACGTATGAGTCAGTTACTATTTTCAGTAGATTCTTATAGCCAGTTTCATTTTTTGCTAGCAGTATGATGCGTGCTAGTTCGTGGTCTCGCTCATGCTCCGTGGTTCTGCTTCCAGGTGCTACGTATGTGTGCACTCCTATAATTGGTTTGATGTCATTTTTTGTACATTCTTTATAAAACTCAATAGCTCCGTGTAGGTTTCCTGCGTCAGTTAGAGCCAATGCTTTCATATTGTACTTTTTTGCTGTTGCAACAAGCTCTTTAATCTTTGGGAGAGCCCGAAGAAAGCTATAGTGGCTGTGAGTATTTATTTGTACGTAGTCGCTCATTTGTAGACAGTATAGCAAAATAAGATGGTATAGTTTTAGTATATGAAAAGGGGTTTTACACTCATTGAACTATTGGTGGTTATAGCAATTATAGGAATGCTTTCTTCTGTGGTGTTAGCTTCTCTTAATACTGCTCGAGAAAGTGCCAGGGATGCAAAAAGGAAACAAGACTTGAAGCAAATTCAAGTGGCGATGGAACTTTATTATAATGACAACAATGTATTTCCGGGTGAGACTTGGTGTGATTCAAGTAAGGGAAGTGCGGGTACGAGCTGCTCGAGTGTTAATGGAACAGACTGGACTGCATCAAGTGCTATTTATTCTGCATTAGTGCCAAATTATATTTCAAAACTTCCTGTAGATCCAACTAATTTAGGGAATTTTTATTACAATTATGAGCCTGCAAATCCTGCAGGGCAAAATTATTGCTTGGGGGCGGCACTTGAAGGCGGAGGAAGGTTTCAAATACAGCAGGGTACTCCTGCAGGAAGTTGTTAAGTATGTATGTTGCTGGTATAGATGAGGTAGGGAGAGGTCCATTAGCAGGGCCTGTTTCTGTTGGTGTGGTATGGGTTTTGAAAGATGTTGATCTTAAGGAAAAGTTTCCATTACTCAATGATTCAAAGAAGCTTTCAGAAAAGAGGAGAGAGGATATATATGAGAAAGCGTTGAAAGACACAGACATTTCATATGTGGTTATGAGCACGAGTGCAGAAGATGTAGATGAGAAGGGAATTGAATGGTCTATAAAAGACGCCATTACGAGATGTTGTGAAAAGATTCCCAAAGATACATTTGTATATTTAGATGGAAGACTTCATGCTCCAAAGACTTTTAAACAAGAAACCGTTATCGGGGGAGATGCAAAAATACCAGCCATTTCATTAGCTTCTATTATGGCGAAGGTAGAGAGGGATAGGTATATGAAGAAGCTTTCTTTGGAATATCCTCAGTATGGACTTCATAAACATAAAGGGTATGGGACAAAAATGCATATGGAGGCTATAGCTGAGTATGGTTTATCGAGTATTCATAGAGCGAGTTTTTGTAGGAGGATAGTGGGGTAGATTGACTTTGGTGTTAATATGTGTTATTATCTGTATTAGATTAAACACACAAATGTACACAACAGTGTGTACGTAAAATTTTTTCGAAGGAGAATAAAATGAAAAAGTTCGTTGTTAATTTTTTCGAAGGCACTTTTACACTTTTAGCTTCAGTGTTTGCGCTGATGGCATTAATCACAATATCTCTTTATACAGGTTTTGTGATAGGGGAATTCATTGAATTCCCTTACCCAAAAGAATTCATACAAAATTTTATTGGCGTGAGCCTTTTCTGGAAGATCCTTACAGGGTCAATTTCAGGAGGATTATTTTGTGTTTTTCTTGTGGAAAAAATCAAAGGTTCCTCAAAAAGGAAGCTTGGATTTTTGTTTTGGGTTTTCACAGGGCTGTTTTTAATGGCACTAATGGAAACTCCAATGCTAACAGCATAAAACTAGTGGCTAGAAATAGAGGTACGTAAAGGCGCATTCTATGGATGCGTCTTTTGTCTTATATTTGCTTGCCTTTTTTACTGTATCTTGTATAGTTCTAGCCACTATGTCATCACGGATGCGAATCACACGAGGAAAGACGGGAAGCCGTCGAAGTCATCACGGTTTATCTGAACCGCGTCTTTCGCATGATAAGGAGACAAACTCTACACATCTACGTCACCATGTAGACCTTGAAACAGGAATGTACCGAGGAAAGCAGATCTTTACTCCTAAAGTTAAGAAATCAAAAGTAGCTGAGGCTGCAGATGAGACCGTAGAGAAGATTGGAGAAATTGCGGAGGATGTGAAAGAAGTTGGGGCAGAAATAAAAGAAAACATCGAAGAGGCAATCGAAGCAGTTACAAGTATCCCTACAGAGGAGATGGGAACTTCAAATAAGGGGAAGTCAGGAGGAGCAGCGGTTCAAACACAGAGAAAGACTCAAGATAAATAATTTTCTATAAAAGAAATAAACAGTCCCGCTTGTGCGGGACTTTTTGTATGCTAGTTTGTATGTATAAGTTCTTTTATATGGCAAACAGACATTTAGCACGCTCAATAGTTTTACAAACTCTTTTCGAGTGGGATTCTATTGAAGANNAGAANGACGGTAGCGTAAAAGAAATCTACGATAGAAACGTAAAGGAGTTTGCNTCAGATGCTCGTGATGNAAGGTTTATGAAAGACCTTCTCGATGGTGTGCTTGCCAAGCAAAAAGATATTGACCTCATTATAGTAAAAGCAGCTCCAGACTGGCCGCTTGATAAAATTTCAACTGTAGACCGAAACATCTTACGTATTGGTCTTTTTGAGTTGCTGTTTGGAGACAGGGAACAGGTTCCCGCAAAGGTTGCAATCAATGAAGCAATTGAACTTGCGAAGACATTTGGAGGAGATAGTAGTGGAAGGTTTATAAATGGAGTACTTGGAGCCGTATACAAAGAGATAGGTGAACCAGGGAAAAATGATACGGGGAAGAAGAAGGTAATAATGAAAGATCTTCCTATTGAGAAATATGGAGGAGCTATTGTCTACGCAATGGATGAAGGGCAGACGTACATTGCATTAGTGCACGATATTTTTGGACATTGGACGCTCTCAAAAGGTCACATACAGGATGATCCAAGTGTAGAGGTGGGTGTACAAAGAGTTATAAAAGAAGAGTTAGATCTTTCTGTTGTTGTGGAGGAAGAGATTGGAAACAATGAATATATTGCAAGTCATCCTGAAAATGGGAAGGTTCGAAAGGTCGCGGTGTATCATTTGGCAAAATCTGATTTCGCGCCACTAACTCTAAAGAAGTCAGGAGGTTTAGATGATGCAAAGTGGTTTAAATTACAAGATATTCTTGAGTTGAATTTTTATCGTGATATGCTCCCTGTAGTAACTACTGCAGTGCAGAAGCTTGCCGCAAAGAAAGACTCATGAGTACAATAAAAGATTTTCAAAATAACATTGGGGTTACCTTCTCCAATATTTCACTATTAGAACAAGCGCTTACGCACCGTTCGTTTTTAAATGAGCATAGAGAAGAGAGTATAGGGCACAATGAGCGACTTGAGTTTTTGGGGGATGCCGTTCTTGAGCTGGCAACAACAGATCGTTTGTATAAAAAATATCCAAAAGCACCAGAGGGTGAGCTTACCGCGTATCGCTCAGCGCTTGTGAACACAGTATCTCTTGCCACTATTTCAAAAGAGTTAAACCTCAACGAGTACATTCGTCTTTCTAAAGGGGAATCAAGAGACACAGGGCGTGCACGACAGTTTATTCTCGCAAATGCAGTAGAGGCAATTATTGGTGCAATATATTTAGATCAAGGGTACGAGGCAGCATCTGCATTTATTGCTACATATTTTTATCCAAAACTTGATGAGATTATAGAAAAGAAACTGTGGCAAGATTCAAAGAGTTTATTTCAAGAAAAAGCTCAAGAAAAAGCTGCTGTTACTCCGCAGTACAAGGTATTGAGTGAAGAAGGGCCAGACCATGATAAAACATTTACTATTGCGGTTCTTTTAAATGATGAGGAGATTGGACAGGGTACAGGGCTTTCAAAGCAGGAGGCAGAACAAAATGCGGCCAGAGCAGGGCTTTCGGCAAAGGGATGGTAATTGTTTACGTAGAAGCTCTACATTTCTGATAGAATGAATACATGCATCTAAAAGCTATTGAGCTTGTAGGATTTAAGTCGTTTGGAAAGAAAACGACTCTTTCTTTTAATCAACCAATAACATCTATTGTTGGGCCAAATGGATCTGGAAAAAGTAATATCGCAGAGGCGTTTCGTTTTGCGCTTGGAGAGCAGTCTATAAAAAGTCTTCGAGGAAAGCGTGGTGAGGATCTTATCTTTTCAGGAAGTGCACACACTCCTCGTTCAAATAAAGCGAGTGTGAAAGTTATATTTGATAATACAGACAAGCTTTTCAATATAGATTTTCCAGAGGTAATAATTGAAAGAACGGTATTTAGGGATGGAATAAATGAATATGTGATAAATGGCTCAAAGGTTCGTCTTAAAGATGTTCATGAGTTATTGGCACATGCAAACATTGGACAGAGTGGACACCACATTATTTCTCAAGGAGAAGCAGACAGGATTCTTTCCTCAAATGCAAAAGAAAGGAGGAACATGCTTGAAGAAGCGTTGGGTCTTCGTATTTTTAAATATAAAAAAGAAGAAGCAGAAAAGAAGTTAAAGAAGACAGAAGAGAATATTGGAAATATAGAAAGTTTACGAAAAGAAATTGCTCCACATCTACGTTTTCTTAAAAAGCAGGTAGACAAGGCAGAGCGTGTAAAAGAGTTAAAGAAAGACCTTGTTGAAAGATATAAAGAATATTTTGCATTAGAGGACGCATGGCTAACAGCTGAGGAAAAGAAGAACAGAGAAGTTCGCTCAGAACCTGAGGAACGATTGAAAGAAATAGAAAAGGAATATGCAGAACTTCCCAAAGAAGTTCCTGTCGATCTTTCAGTGTTTGATACTCAAATACAAGAATACGAAATATCTTTGCGATCTCTTGAGGAAAAGAGCCAAAGCATATTGCAAAAACTTTCTCGAATTGAAGGTGCGCTTGAGCTTACAAAACAAAATCAAAGTACTGAAGAAAAAGTATCAATCAATACTGAAACATTTACACAGTTTAAGGATGATGTTTTACAAGCAAGTGAAAAAGCAGAGCAGTCTGATACGTTTGCCAGCTTACGACAAGCACTTGATTCATTATTAAACGTAGTACGCCCATTTGTTAGTGCATATTCAACTGCTGCAGTAGAGGTGCAAGACGTATCACACTTTGAAAGAGACCAAGAGGAGCTTTCTAAAAAACATGAACAGTCACGTGCGCGTCTGCAGGAAACACGAGTACTTCTCTCAGATGTACGAAATAAAAAAGAGGAAACTAGAAATAAGAAACAAGAAGGAGAAATGAAACGATTATCTCTTGCTGCAGAGGAGGCAAAGCTTATTGCGCTTACTTCTTCACACAAAGAAAGAGGGGAAAGGCTTCGTGTAGAGCGTGAGGAGTTTGAGCGCGAGCACCGTGAAGCATTAGCGCTTATTGGGAGTGATTCTGTTCGGTATGAAAAGGTTGAAGTTCGTGATGAGAGTCGTTCTGTACAAGAGCAAAGAAAGCGTGATATTGAACGAACAAAGATTCGTGTAGAGGAGCTTGGAGGAGGAGAAGCAGAAGTGCTTAAAGAGTTTAATGACGTGCGAGAGAGGGAAGAGTTCTTGGGGAGAGAAGTTGAAGATCTTCAAACATCATCAGATTCACTCAAAGGTCTTATTAAAGAACTAGACAAAGAACTCACGTCTTCTTTTAATGACGGGCTTGTGGCAATCAACAAAGCGTTTAACGAATTTTTTACAACAATGTTTGGAGGAGGTACTGCGCGTCTTGTTGCAGCAGAGGCTAAGGAAGAGGGCGTAGAGGAGCTTGGTATAGATGTTGCAGTGTCTGTGCCAGGAAAGCGAATAAAAGGCCTTATGGCGCTTTCAGGAGGGGAAAGAGCTCTTACGTCTATTGCGCTTATATTTGCTATGAGTCAGGTAAATCCACCTCCGTTTCTTATTCTTGATGAGACAGATGCAGCATTAGATGAAGCAAACAGCAGGAGGTATGCAGATATGATAGAAAGTCTTGCAAAGCAATCTCAGCTTATTCTTATTACACACAATAGAGAGACCATGAGTAGAGCAGGGGTGCTTTATGGTGTAACAATGATGGGAGATGGGATTAGTAAACTACTCTCTATTCAGTTTGAAGAGGCGGTGCAGGTTGCTAAGTAGTTTCTTTCTGCTCTTCTGCAAGAACAAAGTCTAGAAGTCTATCAATAGTATTTACTCGCACAAGTCGTACTCGCACGGTATCTCCAAGACGATATATTTTTCCTTTATTCTGTCCTACAAGTCGATACTTACTTTCTTCATATGAGTAGAAGTCATCACTCATACTTCGGATAGACACAAGTCCTTCTGAGCGCGTATCTTGCTCTTCTACAAAGATTCCTCGGTCCATTGCTCCAGTTATAATTGCATCAAATTCTTTTCCAACAAATTGTTCCATAAATTCAACTTGTTTTAGTTTGATTGAGTCTCGCTCTGCTTCACTCGCTTGTATCTCTCGCTCTACTGAGTGCAGTGCGTCTTCATCAATGCTTGCAATTTCTGCTTGAGGAAGTTCTCTCCCATTTGCATACGCTTTCATAAGTCGGTGCGCGATAAGGTCGGGGTAGCGCCTAATTGGAGAGGTGAAGTGTGAATAGAATTCAAACGCAAGTCCAAAGTGTCCAATATTTTTTGTACTGTAAACAGCCTTGCTCATTGAACGTACAGCACTTGTCTTTATAAGATATTCTTCTGGAGTCCCTTCTACATCCTTAAAGAGCATATTGAGGTCTTTCCCAGAAACTCCTCTTTCTGTTGGGAGTTCATACCCAAGTATTTTTACAAATTCTGAAAGTATTTTAATTCTGTCTTCCTTTGGAGAGTCATGGATTCGATAAATAAATGGTCGTGGAGTTTTGCTAGTGTTTGTTACGTTTGTCATGTACTCAGACACTTTTTCATTTGCGAGAAGCATAAAGTCCTCCACAAGCATGTTCGTATCTATTCTTTCCTTTAAGTACACACGTACTGGCACTCCTTGTGCATCTACTTCAATCTTTACCTCATCTCTATCAAAAGAGATTGCACCTCGCTTTGTGCGCTTCGCTCGGAGTTTCTTTGCAAGTGTGTTGAGGATATTAAGTTCCTCAAGAAGTACTCCGTCTTGGTCATCAAGCACTTTTTGTGCTTCTTCGTATGAGAATCGTTTATCTGAATGAATGGCTGTTTCTCCGTACCACTCATCATGAATGTTTCCTTCTTTGTCGAGTATAAATATTGCACTCATTGCAAGACGGTCTTCATCTGGCCTTAGAGAGCAAAGGTTTTCAGAAAGAACGTGCGGAAGCATGGGTATTGTTCGGTCCACAAGGTATACGCTTGTTGCTCGTTTTCGTCCTTCATCATCAATGGCAGTTCCTGGTGTTACGAAATACGATACATCAGCAATGTGGATTCCAATTTCAAATCTTCCATCGTCTAGTGTTTTTACAGAGATGGCATCATCAAAATCTTTTGCATCCACCGGGTCGATAGTAAAGGTGGGGATACCTCGCATGTCTTTTCGTCCCTCGACACCTTTCTTTAGAAGATCGGCTCCCGTTTCTTCAAGAATCTTTGCTTCATTTTCTACAGCAACAGGGAAGTCAGTTTCAAATCCTCCACGAAGAAGCAGCGCGCGCATTTCTACTTCGTGATCTCCTACCGCTCCAAGCACTTCTGTTATTTCTCCCTCAGGAAGTTTTTTGTCTGTATTCCATCCGGTGAATTCAAGAACGGCTTTTATGTTTTCTTTCTTTTCTCCTTTAGTTATAAAGAAGGGGACTTTAGTTCGTTTGTGATCTGCATAAAAAAGCCAGTCTCCTTCTTCTTGTATAACTCGTCCAACATATTTTTCTTGTCCCCGTTCAAGCACTTCAAGTACGTTTGCGGCTGGGCGGCCACGTTCGGTTCCTGCAAGTTTGTAGTGCACCAAGTCACCTGAAAGTGCTGTTTCAGTTTTACCTATAGGTACTACAAGGCTCTCTTTGTCGCCAAAATCAATAAAGCCAACACCTCTTCGTGTAATGGAGATAACTCCAGTATTTTCCTTTAGAGTTTTTTCGTCTTTTTTCATCCCCTGACTATAGCGTATTACCTTGACGAAATACAGCCTCCTTGTTATGTTTCTCGCATGTTAGTAATTAGATACCAAAGAGTCGGACGTCGAAATGACGCGTCTTTTCGTATTATTGCGACCGAACATACTTCTGGTCCAAAGAGCGGAAAGAATGTTGAACTTCTTGGTTCATACAATCCAAAAACAAAAGCAACAATCCTTAAAAAGGATCGTATTGAGCATTGGATTAGTATGGGAGCTCAGGTATCTGATTCTGTTCACAACCTCCTAATTAAAGAAGGTGTTATAGAAGGGAAGAAGATAAATGTTCTTCCAAAGAAATCTCCTATTGTAAAAGAAGTAGAGGAAACAGAAGAAGCTCCAGCAGAGGAAGTTGCAGATGATGCAGCTCCCGCTGATGATGAAGCTCCTGTGGAAGAGAAGAAAGAGGAAGAGGCACCAAAGGAAGAAGTGGCAGAGGAGAAAAAAGAAGAAGAAAAAGTTGAAGAGGCTCCAGCGGAAGAAGAAAAGAAAGAAGAGTCTGCTGAGTAGTCCACCTTTTATACTTGACATAATTATCTAATCCTTAGATAATACAGATAATCAGTAACGATAGAATTGCCGATATGGAACCAGATCATGAATTTCTAGAAAGCGTAGTGAAAGCTATGGTAGAACAACCAGACAAGGTTGTTGTTAATCGTAGTGTAGATGAGATGGGAGTACTCCTTACTCTTGATGTAGACAGAGGGGACATGGGTACTATTATTGGGAAAGATGGTCAGACTGCAAAGGCAGTACGAACACTCCTTCGCGTTGTAGGTATGAAGAATAATGCACGCGTTAATTTAAAGATTAATGAGCCGATAGGAGGGAAGCGTGCGCCAGAGAAATTTCAAACAATAGATGAGGCAGTAGATCAAATAACCTAATACGTCTCGACGAATATAAAAATGCGTGTATCTTTATGGATATACGCATTTTTATATGACCTATCATATTATTTCAATATTCCCAGAATCTTTGAGCTCGTATCTCGACAGCTCACTTCTTAAGCGTGCAAAAGAAAAAGGACTTATGAATGTTCTTTTTTATAATATTCGTGATTACACAAAAGATAAGCACAATAAGGTAGATGATAGACCGTATGGGGGTGGGCCAGGAATGGTTCTTTCAGCACTTCCTATTTTGAGTGCAGTAGAGGAGGCGATAGAAAAGTCAGAGAAACCGTTGGTTGTATTCTTTACTCCACATGGAGAGCAGTTCTCAAATACAGTTGCTGATGAGATTAAAGATGAATACACAGATGTGATATTTATTTGTGGGCACTACGAGGGCGTAGACGCACGAGTGACTCAGATTTTGAAAACAAAGAATGTTTCTATTGGTCCGTATGTCCTTACGGGAGGGGAACTTCCAGCACTTGTTATGATTGATGCAATAACACGGCGTATTTCAGGAGTATTAGGAAATGATGTTTCTGTGGAGGAAAGTCGTATTGCGCCAAAAGATCCGTATACGCGCCCAGAGTGTTTTACATATAAAGAAAAGGAATATTGTGTGCCAGAAGTGTTGCGTTCAGGAGACCATGCAAAGATTGATGAATTTAGGAAAGAGAACTAGTCATTTTAAATTAATTACCTACTTTATTTATAAATACGAACCTCTCATTTCGATGGGAGGTTTTCTTGTTCTATATATGTTTGACACCTTTGCTACAAAAGCATATACTCGTACTAACGATTTACGACTGAGTTACGGGAGATACGAGTGAATTTTAGTACAATTAAAGAGATTATTAAATTTGAGCGCACAGCGTAGCGCTAGCCCTTGTATATTGGGGGTGTTTTTGCGTCTACGCATTAAATAACAACTCTCGGTTATGTCAGAAATTACCCAGAAGCATTTTGGAAAGTATGTAGAGCCACGTGTAGATTTCCCCGATCTAGTGCTTCACCAACGTGAGTCATTCAAGTGGCTTACAAAAGAAGGTCTTGGAGAATTATTTGATGAGTTTTCACCAATTCCTGATTATTCAGGAAAAAAATTCAATCTTTCATTTGAAAATTTTACTATTGGAGAACCAAAGTTTACTCCAGAGCATGCAAAAGGAAACAAACTTACGTATGACGCACCTCTTCGTGCAACGATAAAGCTTGAGAACAAAACATTTGGAGGAGAAAAGACTCAAGAGCTCTTCCTTGCAGATATTCCCCTTATGACAGATCAGGGTAGTTTTGTGATTAATGGAGTAGAGCGAGTTATTGTTCCGCAGC
Source organism: Candidatus Wolfebacteria bacterium (assembly GCA_002400985.2). Classification (GTDB taxonomy): domain Bacteria; phylum Patescibacteriota; class Minisyncoccia; order Phycocordibacterales; family Phycocordibacteraceae; genus Minusculum. Next base: position 44,065 of record NVRX02000003.1, on the reverse strand, counting down.
TTGCGAGAAGCTTCGGAGTATTCTTCACAAACAATATTGTTCGTGGGCATGAGCAGTTTGGTGCAAAGATTATCCCACAGCGTGGAGCATGGGCTGAGCTTGAAAGTGCTCCCGATGGAACCATCAGTGTAAAAATTGACCGAAAACGAAAATTCCCCGTAACAACACTATTGCGTGTATTTGGCGCTACACGAGACAAAGACATGCTTGATCTTGTGGGACGAAGTTCTGCAGCAAAAGAAATGATCAAGAAAACTCTTGAAGAAGATCCTGCAAAAACTCCAGAGGATTCATTTATTGAGATTCACAAAAGGCTTCGAGATGGAGATCTTGCTACTCCCGAAAATGCAAAAGAGTTTATCAACTCAATCTTCTCAGCAGAAAGGTATGACCTTTCTCGAGTAGGTAGGTACAGGTTCAATCACCGATTTAAGCATGGACTTAAAGAAAAAGACCTTGATAGGCGAACACTGTCTCTTGATGACCTTATTGATATTGTTATCAAAATTTCAGAACTTAATGCAGATCCAGCTGCAGTTCCTGATGATATCGACGACCTAGGGTTTAGGCGTGTAAGGTTTATTGGAGAGCTACTTCAGCAACGTATGCGAGTAGGAATGAGTCGTATGAAGCGAAACATTCAGGATCGAATGTCTACTATTGATACAGACACAACACTTCCAACACAAATCATCAATCCACGACCTCTTGCTGCATCAGTAAAGGAGTTCTTTACTGCAAACCAGTTGTCACAGTTTATGGATCAGCAGAATATTCTAGCTGAGCTAGAGCACCTTCGTACACTTTCAGCGCTTGGGCCGGGAGGACTAAGTCGTGAACGAGCTGGTATTGAGGTTCGAGATGTACACCCTTCTCACTATGGAAGACTTTGTCCTATTCATACTCCAGAGGGTCAGAACATTGGGCTTATTCTACGAATGGCAATGCATGCGCGTACAAATGACTTTGGTGTTATTGAAACTCCGTATGCAAAAGTTGTAAAAGGTATGGTGCAGAAAGAGATTAAATATTTCAACGCATTTGATGAGCGTCAGCACACTATTGCGCACGGTGCGACAAACGTAGACGACAAAGGAAAGCTTGTTGATGAATTTGTGGAGGCTCGAAAAGAAGGAGAACCAACACTTGTTCCTCGAAATGAGGTTGAGCTTATTGATGTGTCTTCATATCAAATGCTCTCAATTGCAACAAATATGATTCCGTTTGTGGACCATGATGATGCGAACCGAGCACTCATGGGTTCAAACATGCAAAAGCAGGCTACACCGTGTCTTATTCCTGAGGCACCTCTTGTGGCAACAGGTATTGAAGAGCACGCTGCTCGAAATACAGGACGACTTATCTTTGCAGAAGAAGCAGGAGAGGTTGTCTATGTGGATGCTCGAAAGATTCAAGTAAAGAATACAAAAGGAAAGAAAAAAGAGTACCGACTTACTACCCTTACTCAGACAAATCAAAACTCAGCATCTGGACACCGTCCAAGCATTTCTCTTGGAGACAAGGTAAAGAAGGGAGATCTTCTTGCTGATGCAACTTCTAGTGATCGAGGTCAGATGGCACTGGGGCAGAATGTTCGTGTTGCCTTTATGACGTGGTCAGGATGGAACTATGAGGATGCCATTATTATTTCTGAAAAACTTGTACAGGATCATAAGTTCTCAACAATTCATATTGAAGACTTTGAGTCAGTAGTACGAGATACAAAGCTTGGATCAGAAATCACAACTCACGATATTCCAAACGTTGGAGAGCTTCGACTTAAGAACCTTGATGAAGAGGGAATTATCCGTATGGGAGCAGAAGTTCGTTCAGGAGATATTCTTGTTGGAAAGGTAACTCCAAAAGGAGAGACACAGCTTACTCCAGAAGAGCGTCTACTACGATCAATCTTTGGAGATAAAGCTAAGGATGTGAAAGATACTTCACTAAGACTTGAAGGAGGAAAGCGAGGACGAGTTATTGGTGTAAAAATATTTACACGAGAGCAAGGAGACAACCTTGAAAGTGGAATTATTAAAAAGGTTGTTATTACCGTTGCTCAGGTTAGAAATATAAACGTAGGAGATAAACTCTCAGGACGTCATGGAAACAAAGGAGTTATCTCACGTATTCTTCCTGCGGAAGATATGCCATACGATAAAAATGGAGATCCAGTAGATGTACTTCTTACACCTCTTGGAGTTCCTTCTCGTATGAACTTGGGACAGATTCTAGAAATGCACTTGGGACTTGCAGCACACGCTGGAGGATACCAGGCGGTAGTACCTGCGTTTGGAGGTGCAACCATGGAAGAGATTCAGGATGAGCTTGAGTCTGAAGGATTTGATCGTTCAGGAAAGCAAAAGCTATACGATGGACGTACAGGAGATGCCTTTGCACAAGACATTGCTGTTGGATATATGTACATCTTGAAACTTCACCATATGGTGGAAGACAAGATTCACATGCGTTCAATTGGTCCGTACTCTCTTATTACGCAGCAACCTCTTGGAGGAAAGGCGCAAAATGGAGGACAGAGGTTTGGGGAGATGGAAGTGTGGGCGCTTCTTGGATACGGAGCAGCATATGCACTTCGAGAAATGCTTACAATTAAATCTGATGATATACAAGGTCGTTCAGCAGCCTTTGACGCAATTGTGAAAGGAGAGCCAATTAGCAGTCCTGGGACGCCAGCTTCATTCTCTGTGCTTCTCAATCAACTACGAGGACTTTCTCTAAATGTAGAGCTTCTCAATGATGATTCTAATGAAGAAACTAAGTAATATGCCTATGCGAAAAAGAAATAACCTACATACATTCACAAAGATGAGTATCTCAATTGCACCACCTGAGAAGGTTCTTGAGTGGAGTCATGGAGAGGTTACAAAGCCTGAAACAATCAACTATAGGACGCAGCGCTCAGAAAAGCATGGGTTGTTTGATGAAAAGATTTTTGGTCCAGAAAAGGACTATGAGTGTTATTGCGGAAAGTACAAAGGTATTAGGTATAAAGGTATTACCTGTGACAAGTGTGGAGTTGAAATCACACGGTCTGTAGTTCGTCGTGAGCGAATGGGGCATATTGAGCTTGCAACACCAGTGTCACACATCTGGTTCCTTCGAGCGCTTCCTTCACGAATGGCAACAGTACTTGGAATGACTTCAGCGAATCTTGAGAAAGTAGTCTACTTTGCAGGATATATCGTTACCGTTGTTGATGAAGCAGAAAAGAAACGTCTTGGAACTGAGCTTGAAAATGAATACAAGACAAAGTTTGATGCTGCAGATGATGCTGCAGAAAAAGACCGTCTTAAAGAGCTTGTAACTACAGCTCGAAATGAGATTGACGGTATTGTTATTGGGCGAGTGCTTGATGAATCTGATTATCATCGATTCTCTGTAAAATACAGCACACTCTTTGAAGCTGAGATTGGAGCAGAGGCAGTATTCAACATTTTCAAAAAACTTGATCTTGTAAAGCTTAAGGCAACTCTTGAAGATCGTTTTGCAAATGGTGCAGGAGCACAGGAGCGAGAAAAGATTACAAAGCGAATCTCACTTATTTCAAGCATGATTAAGTCAGGTGTAAAGCCTGAGTGGATGTTCCTTACACGTATTCCAGTTATTCCACCTGCAATTAGGCCTATGGTTGCCCTTGAAGGAGGACGGCATGCTACTTCAGATGTGAATGATCTTTATAGGCGTGTGATTAACCGAAACAATCGACTAAAGAAGTTGATGGCTATTCACGCTCCAGAAGTTATTCTTCGAAATGAGAAGCGTATTCTACAAGAAGCTGTTGATGCACTTCTAGATAATTCAATTAGGCGTGGTACTGGAGGAGCACTTAATGCTTCACAACGACGACCGCTAAAATCTATTACCGATTATCTAAAAGGAAAGCACGGATACTTTAGGCAGAACCTACTTGGAAAGCGGGTGGACTACTCAGGACGATCAGTGATCGTTGTGGGACCGAGCTTAGAGCTTGATGAGTGTGGACTTCCAAAGCATATGGCACTTGAATTGTTCCGTCCGTTTATTATTGCAAAGCTTCTTGAGAGAGAACTTGCCTTTAACATCAGGGGGGCAGGGCGTCTTATTGAAGATGCTGTTCCTGAAGTGTGGGAAATCCTTGAAGAAGTAATTAAAGGGAAGTACGTGTTGCTTAATAGGGCACCGACACTTCATAGGCAAGGTATTCAGGCCTTTATGCCAACTCTTATTGAGGGAAATGCTATCCAGCTTCACCCTCTTGTATGTCCTGCGTTTAACGCGGACTTCGATGGAGACCAGATGGCGGTTCATGTTCCTCTTTCAGAAGAGGCTCAGACCGAGGCACGAGAGATTATTTCTGCAAAGAAAAATGTTCTAAAGCCAGGAAGTGGAGAGGCTGTTATTTCAATGAGTCATGACATTGCTCTTGGAATTTATTGGATGACACGTGCTCTTGATGGTGCAAAGGGAGAAGGAAAGGCATTTGAATCTCCAAATGCTGCAATTACTGCACATGATTATGACGCAATTGATTTTAGGGCGAAGATATTTGTGCTTCCTACAGAAGGAAATCCAAAGTACAAAATCTTCAATGGAGAACGGTTTGAAACTACTGTTGGAAGACTTCTTGCAAACAGTATCTTTCCGAAAGAATATGACTACATTAATGAAGAGATAAGCAAAAAGACGCTTGGGATAATCATCAATGAACTTATTGAGGAATATGGAATTGATTTTATTCCTGATGTTGCCGACAAGATCAAAACCTTTGGATTTAAGTACGCTACCATCGGTGGTATTACATGGAGCCTAAGTGACATTAAAGTTCCTGAAGGAAAGAAAGCTATTGTAGACGTTGCAACTGAAAAAGTTCAGGAGCTACGTGCTCAGTATGATGGTGGACTTATTACTCGCGAGGAGCGAAAGCGAATGAGTATTGAGATCTGGTATAAGGTAAAAGAAGATATTGAGAAATTGCTTCCAGCAACACTTGATCAAGAAGGTCCCGTGGCTACCATGATGAACTCAGGAGCTCGAGGAACAATAAGTAACCTCTCACAAATGGCAGGAATGAAGGGATTGGTAACAAACCCCAAGGGAGAAGTTATCGAGTTCCCAATTGTGTCATCCATGAGTGAAGGGTTTACACCCATTGAGTACTTTATGAGTACACACGGATCTCGAAAAGGTCTTGCTGATACCGCACTTGGTACAGCGAAAGCCGGATACCTTACTCGGCGTCTCTTTGATGTTGCGCAAGACGCAATAATTACAGAACCTGATTGTAAGACTAAGGCAGGTATTGAAATATCACGAGAGAGTGCTTCAGGAATTGTGAAGAACTTTGCTGGAAGTATTGTGGGACGAAATCTTCTTGAGGAGCTTACAGACAAGAAAGGAAAGAAAATCTTTGGTAAGGGTCACCTTATCAGTCATCCTGACTCCCGACTTATTGAAGCTTCAGATGTTGAAAAGATTAAAGCACGTTCACCTATGACCTGTACTGCACTCGATGGTATTTGTCAGAAGTGTTACGGATCAGACCTTACAACACGAGAGCTTGTTGACCTTGGAGAAGCAGTAGGAACTATTGCAGCCCAAGCTATTGGAGAGCCAGGAACACAGCTAACGATGCGTACATTCCACGCCGGAGGTATTGCTGCTGTTGGTGGAGATATCACACAAGGTCTTCCTCGAGTTGAGGAAATGTTTGACAAGCGTCATCCAAAAGTTCCTGCAGTTATTGCATCATGTAATGGTGTAGTGCTTGAGGTAAATGATGCTGATGGAATAAAGAACATCATTATTGTTCCAGAGATTGGGGAAGAGAAGGGTGGAAAGAAAAATAAGAATGTTACTTCAAAGGTTCTTCCTGCACGTTCAATCCTTGTAAAGGTTGGAGATACTGTNGAGAAAGGTCAGTTCCTTACTGATGGAGCGGCCGACCTNCCAGATCTCTTCAAGTATGCAGGGCGTGAAGTTGCACAGAATTACATCATTACTGAGGTAAGTAAGATTTACGAGCTTCAGGGTGCTCCGGTATCACACAAGCATATCGAAGTTATTATTCGTCAGATGTTCTCACGAATGAAAATTACTGAACCAGGAGATGCAGAGATTTCTCGAGGAGATACACTATCTCAGGCAGAATTTGCTCGTCTCATGATGGCTGCAAAAGAAAACGGGACTCTTGCACCAAAGGCGGATTACCTTGTATCTGGAATCACTGACGTTGCGCTTACTCGAAAGAGTTTCTTGTCTGCAGCATCNTTCCANCACACTACNAAAGTNCTTATCAATGCTTCAGTACGTGGAGCAACAGATACACTAAAGGGTCTAAAAGAAAACGTTATTATTGGACGGCTTATTCCTGCTGGTTCTGGCTTCAAGGGAAGCAAGAAGTATGAAATGATTGCAAAAGCACAAGCAAAGCGNGANGAGCTCTATNCNATAAANCGTTCAGAGAGGGAGGCNAGAGAAGCATCAGAAACTGAGACANTAAAATAAACATATGGCATCAAAAACGATCGAAGACATAAAAAATAAACTNTCGATCATTGATGTTGTCGCACCATACGTGAAGCTTATTAGGGCGGGGAGATATCACAAAGGGCTTTCGCCTTTTACAAAAGAAAAGACACCTTCATTCTTTGTTTCTCCAGANAGNGGGACGTATCACTGNTTTAGCAGNAATGAAGGAGGNGATATATTTTCTTTTGTTGAAAGNATGGAAGGTGTTGATTTCAAAGGGGCNCTTAAGATTCTTGCNGAGAAGGCAGGTGTGGAGATTGTNTATGAAGCAAAAGGNAAGAAAGATGCTCGCGATACTCTTTATGAAGCTGTGTCTTTGGCAGAGCAGTTCTACAAAGAGCAGCTACAGGATAGTGATTTTGCAAAAGAGTATGCAAAAAAGCGTGGTATTACAGGAGAAACTGCACGTGATTGGGGTATAGGGTTTGCGCCAGATGATTGGCGAACACTTCTCACTTACGCAGAAGGAAAGGGAATAGGTGTTCCCACGCTTCTCAATGCGGGTCTCATCAAGGAGTCTGATGGAAAGAAGGGCACCTATTACGATAGATTTCGTAATAGACTCATGTTTCCGATTCGTGATATTGCTGGACGTACCGTAGGGTTCTCTGGGCGCGCATTGGGGGATGATGATGCAAAGTACCTCAACAGTCCGGAGACAAACATATACAAGAAGTCAGAGCTTCTGTATGGGTTAGACAAAGCAAAGCAAGAAATCCGTACACGTGGATATGCGCTTGTTGTAGAAGGTCAAATGGATTTGATGCTTTGTCATCAGGCAGGGTTTCCAAATACCATTGCGCTTTCAGGTACAGCATTTACAGAAACACAAATGGGATTGATTATGCGCTTTGCAAAAAATGTGATGCTTGCACTAGATAGTGATAGGGCAGGCATCGCGTCAGCCGAGCGAAGTGCAGCTCTTGCAATAGGTCTTGGATGCAAAGTTAAGGTTGTACCAATGCCAGAAGGAGAGGATCCTGCGGACATAATTGTAAAAGATGAAAAAGTCTTTACAGATATGGTTTCAAAATCAGTACATATTATTGATTTCCTCACCGCTCATTACATGCGTGACGCAAGAGACACAAGACATGCTTTGGAGCTTGTAGAGCAGCATGTAATTCCTCTTATCAAAGCAATACCAAGCCCTATAGAGCGGGAGCACTTCGTTACTGAGGTTGCAGGAGTATTAGGAGTTTCGCAAAATGCAGTTCTTGAGTCAGTAAACTCTGTAAAAGTTGTACCGAAAACTCAAGTAGTAAAGACTTCTGTGTCTCCCGCAAAAGTTGAAGTAGAAAAAATAAGCTCTTTTGAACGAAGGGGAATAACCTTAACTGCCTTAACACTGCTGTACAAAGATCACTCAAACATATCAAAAGTGAAAGGCACTCTTGAGAAGTTTGGAGGAGTAAAAGAAGTTTCAGAAAAAGTACTTTTTGAGACAGAAGAAGTTTTTGGAGAGAATCCAAAAACAGAAGATGTTGAATTGTTTAGAATTGAATGTGAGAAAGAGTTTCTGAGACGAGAGCTTGCAGCAGCTGCACAGCAGTTGCGCATTGCAGAAAAAGAAAGAAATGAGAAGTTAGTCGACACTTTGACACAAAAGGTGCAAGAGTTTACTAATGAACTCCGAACATATACATAATATGGCTACAAAAAAAACTACAATTAAAAAAAGTGTAAAGAAAAGCGTTATTAAAACGTCAAAATCGGCAGCTGCACGTAAGACAGCAATAAAAAAGCCGGCAGCAACTAAAAAGTCTGCGGCAAAAAAGAATATTAATACAAAAAAGGTAGTAAAGAAGGTGGTAAAGAAGAAGTCAACAGCAAAACCTAGAGGGAAGCTTGCAAAGATGTATCAACAAGCTGAGTTGCTTGTTGATAAAGGACGAGCACGAGGGTACGTTACGTATAGTGAAATCCTCAAAGAATTTCCAGAGATTGAAAAGAGAATACCGTTTCTTGAAGAATTGTATGAAAGACTAAGTACTGTTGGGGTAGATGTTCTTGCAGGAGGAAGTCTTCTTGAGAATGATGCAGACGAGTATTTGCAGAATAGAAATGTATACCGAAAAGGTGAAGGAGGAGGGTATGACTCAATTCAAATCTATCTTCGAGAGATTGGACAGTATCCACTATTGAATGCTGCGCAAGAGCGAGAGCTCGCAAAGCGTATTTTGAAAGAAGATGAAGAGGCAAAGCATATTCTTGCCCGAAGTAACCTTCGTCTTGTAGTTTCTATTGCAAAGAAATATGCAAACAGAAGTCCGGACCTTACGCTTCTNGATCTTATTCAAGANGGGAACATTGGNCTATATAAAGCGGTAGAGAAGTTTGACCANACAAAAGGGTATAAGTTTTCTACATATGCTACGTGGTGGATTAGGCAGGCTATTACACGTGCNCTTGCTGANCAGTCACGGACNATTCGNATTCCTGTGCACATGGTTGANACCATTGCNAANTANAAGCAGGTATCAAGACGGCTTTCTCANGCACTTGGGAGAGATCCTATGCCAGAGGAGGTTGCTGTTGAGATGAATGTAGATGTAGAGAAGGTGTATCAAATTGAAAAGATTAACCAAGATACATTGTCTCTTGAAAATCCTGTAGGAAGCAATGATGATGAGAAGTCTACACTTGGAGATTTTATTGCAGATGACAAACTTCCTACTCCAGATAAAGATACTTCAGAGAGAATCTTATCTGAGCAGTTAGAAGAAATTTTAAGTGATCTTTCAGATAAAGAAAGAAAGATTCTTGAGATGCGACATGGACTTGAAGATGGTGTGTATCACACACTTGAAGAGGTTGGGAAAGAGTTTGGTGTTACAAGAGAACGTATTAGACAGATTGAAGCGAAAGCACTTGAAAAGATACGTGCGAATGAAAAAGCAAGGAGATTGAAGAGTTATTAATAAAAAGCCCCGTAAGGGGCTTTTTATATTGACTACCTGTATACTTGTTTTTATATGAGTATTTCGATCAGGAAATCTAAAAATGATGATTGGGAAGTTATTCAGAAATTAANCAATGAGGTTTTTATAAGTGATGCAAAAAATGATGATGATTTAAATCTGGAGTGGCCATTTTCCTCTGGTGGCATAAGTTATTATAAAAAAGTAGCAAGTGGAGAAAAAGGCTTTTGTTTGATTGCGGAAATTGGAGGTATTCCTGTGTAGAAGTAGAAAATATGGGTGTTTCTCCAAAATACCGTTCACAAGGTATAGGTAAAAAGTTAATGGGTGCTATAGAAGATGTTGCAAAAGAAAAAGGTGCTGACAAAATATATCTTTCAGCATATATTAAAAACCATCGAGGGATTTCTTTCTACAAAAATCTTGGGTTTGAGGAAATAAGCTTAGATCTAGAGAAAGATTTGTAACCAAATCCTGTATACTGGCTATATATGAATCTCTTTGAGGAAGCATACAAAAGGTTAAATAAGGATCAGAAAAGGGCTGTAGACACCATAGAAGGTCCTGTAATGGTTATTGCGGGTCCTGGTACAGGAAAGACACAGATTCTTACCCTTCGTATTGCAAACATACTAAAACAGACAGATACTCCAGCATCTGCAATTCTTGCCCTTACGTATACTGATGCAGGTGTAAATGCTATGCGCGAACGTCTGGCCACATTTATTGGTGCAGAAGCATACTTGGTTCGCATTCATACATATCACTCATTTGCAGAGAGTGTTATAAAAGAACATGGAGAGTATCTGGAGCGTCTTCGAGACGGTGTGCTTGCAGATGATGTAGATCAAAGAGAAATACTAGAAAGAGCCTTTGATGCAGTGTCAGCACCACTCCTTACAAGTAGAGGAGATGCATATCGTGGGATAAAAGAAGTGGTTCGGTTTATTGATGGTGCGAAGCGTGAACTGTACACACCAGAGCGACTTCTTGCTGAATACAAGGAAGATGAGAGGCGTATACAAGAGCAAGATGATTTTATACATACAAAAGGTGCTTACAAAGGAAAGATTCGTAGTGGCTATGTAAAAGCATTAAAGAAGATAGAAAAGAATAGGCAGGCAACAGCAATATACGAAGCGTATGAAAAGATTCTTTTAAAAGAGAATAGATATGATTATCAAGATCTTTTGCTGGAGTTGGTTGCAGCGCTAAAAGCAGAGACAGATTTTAAACGAATGTTACAAGAGCAGTTCTTGTATTTCTTGGCTGATGAGCACCAAGATGCAAATGCAACACAAAATGAAATTCTATTAGAGCTTGCAGATTTTCATGATGCACCAAATATCTTTGTTGTAGGAGATGAAAAGCAAGCTATTTACAGATTCCAAGGTGCGGATCTCGATACGTTTTTAAGTCTAAAAGAAAGGTATGCAAATTCCGAAGTTATTTTGTTAGAGAAAAACTACCGTTCAACACAAGAAGTTCTCGATACAGCGCATAGTTTAATTGGTCCCGCTCCAATTCCAGACGCATCTCTTAGAAAAGAGCTTGTTGCACACAAGGGAAGTGGAGCAAAGGTTTGTATTTGTAGGGCACAAGACTATGAGGATGAGCTTGGGCAGATAGTTGGGTATATTAAGAAGCACATAGAAGCAGGGGTGGATGTGAAAGATATTGCTGTTCTTGTTCGAACCAATGCAGATGCATTTCCAATTGCTCACGCATGTATGCGTGCAGAAATTCCATATACTATTATGGCAAAAGAGAATGTANTGAAAACATCTCTTGCAAAGCTNTATCTNCANTTGNTGCGTGCAGTTTGGAGTGGNGATACTATTTCTTTAGCAAAAGCACTCTTTATTCCAGGNATTGTATCTGANGCAACAGANAGGTTAAANCTTGTTGCAGCAATTAGNAAAACAAAAAATAATCTTTTAAAAGATATAGATACTTCTGTATATACAGAAAAAGANGAAATAGAAAGTTTNCAAAATANNTTTATAGAANTNCANGAGGANGCACANGTGCTTCCNGCNGCACGAGTTGTTCCTCANATTATTTCAAAATTACATGTNGTNTCNGGTATNGCAAANAGGNTAGACTCACAAGAATTGTATGGGATAGTNCAGGCNCTTTTACANGACGTTGAAAANTTNTCTGGTGCNCANCCAGGTGCAGANATTGGAAANTANNTAGANAGAATAGATCTTATTGAAAANCANGANNTAGCTGTTATTTCTACAAGGAAAGAATCAAAAGGTGTTCAGATTATGACTACACATAGCGCAAAGGGTCTGGAGTTCCCATACGTTATTATTCCATTCGCTACAGATAGACGCTATGGAGCAAANCGAGCGAGCGAGCTCTCNATTCCTGGNTCACTNATTCAAGAAGAACACGATGAGAGACGTCTTTTATATGTTGCNATTACNCGTGCAGAAAAAGANGCNATTATTACATATGCTTCTAAAAATAAATTAGGGAGAGAAGATACTCCCACTCGGTTTATTCATGACATGGAAGAGNTGTTGGAGGACATGGAAACGGNAGANATAACGCTNCCGCTTATTGGAGAAGAANCAGGAACNTCACTTNTTGATATTTCATACATACAGCNCCTCCTTCTTGATTCNGGNATGTCTGCAACAGCATATGGAAATTANAAAGTGTCTCCATGGAAATATTTCTTNNGGAACNTNNTNAAGCTTCCAGAAGGNAANACNTTTCCACTTATATATGGGTCTGCGGTNCATNCAGCNCTTGAAGAGGCNGGNAAGCAAGTNTTTAAAGGTGGNTCAATAGATGTTGAAAANGTAAAAAATGTATTTGANGAAAAGATGAATCTTTCTGATCTTACTCCAAAAGAAAAGAAGGAACACATTCCTTTAGGAAAAGAAATGCTTACAGAGTATTTGGCGCANGCATCTTTCCCNGTAGAAGGNAANACAGANTTTTCAGTATCTGCGCCTTTTGAAATACCTGGTGTAGGGACGCTTACTATTCGAGGAAACTTAGATCGTCTAGATATTGTNGATNGTGGGATGGTGCGTGTGCTTGATTATAAAACAGGNAANCCAAAGAGCGAGAATTATATTCNAGGTNNNACNCAAGAGAAAAATCCTTCNTANNATGTGCAGCTTATGTTTTATGCGNTGTTGTTAAAACATGANCCNTCTCACTTATATACGATGAAAGAAGGTGTTATTGAATTTGTGGAACAAAATCCAACAGGTAAGTATGTATCTAGGAGCTTTGTTATTGATGAAAAAGAACTTAATGAGTTTGAAGAAGAGTTTAGGAAAGATCTTGTTGCAATAGCAACAGGCGCATTTTTGAATGCGCCTGTCGAGGATGACTATAAAGAGTTGGTTGAGATGATTATTGTGAAGAAAGAATCTGCTCAATAACAGTCTTCATTTGCTCGTATGGAAGAGCGCTTGAGAATGCTACCGGCTCTTGTCCCTCAACAACAATAATATTGAACGGAGTTCCTGTCCCTCCAGCTTCTATTGCTGTATTGAATGAGTCCTTTATTTTGTCTGTGTACTTTCCACTTGCTACACATGCATCAAGAGATGTTTTTGATACACCAACAAGCTCAGCAAACTCTCCGTATCTGCTCGGGTCAGTTCTTTCATTTCCTGGGGCATTTTCAAATAAAATATCAAGGAAATTCCAGAAAGAATCATTTCCGCCAAGTTCTGCAACACATTCCGCAGCTTCTGCGTGACCTACTGCATCAGGATGAAGTGAGGTAAGAGGGAAGTGTCGGTATACCCATGCAACTTCTCCTGTTTGCCCATATTCCTCCATAATTTGCTTCATTGTTACGTGGAATTGCTTACAGAATGGACAATCAATATCCGAATACTCAATAATGATTATTTTTGCATTAGGGTTTCCTAAAATATGATCACTTTCAAGTACTGGAAGCACCACACTGGCGTCGGCCTGTTCTTGCTGATTTGTGTTATTTGGTGTATCTCCTGTACCAAAAAATACTGCACCTGCAATTAATAATCCTGCTACTACTATTGCTCCTGGAATCGCGTATTTAGCCATATAATTCAATGTTACCGTGCTATTATGTGTGCCAGTATATCATGGAAGTTTTAACAGCAGTCATTCTTGGTATTGTGCAAGGAATTACAGAATTTCTTCCAATTTCATCAACAGGACACCTTATTTTAGTACAAGAATTACTAGGTGTTTCTGCAGTGTATGGGCTGTCATTTGACGCAATACTACATCTTGCAACAGCACTCGCTGTTGGTATTTACTTTAGGAAAGACTTTTTACGAATGGCATATGCTTTTCTCTATCGTATTACGGGACGTCCTGTTCCAAAAGGAGATGAGAAGCTTCTCATCTTGCTTATTATAGGAACCATTCCTGCTGCAGTATTAGGGTTCTTTCTGGAAGGATATATGGAAACAGTCTTTAGGAGCGCTGTGCTTGTTGCTTGGACTCTCATTTTGGGAGCATTGGTATTTTTGTTTGCAGAATGGGTTGGAAAACGATACATGGAACAAGAGAATCTTCCTACAAAATGGAAAGCTGTGTGGATTGGATTCTTTCAATCGCTTGCTCTTATACCAGGCATGAGTCGCTCTGGCATGACCATGTCTGCAGGTCTTATATTTGGCCTTACCAGAGAAGCTGCAGCTCGATTTGGGTTTATGCTCGCATTTCCTATTATTCTCGGTTCGGGTGGAAAAAAGTTTTTAGACCTTTTTAATTCAGGTACATTTGATGCAAATATTGCTCCAATTATATGGGGAAGTATTGCAGCTTTTGTTAGTGGGCTTATGGCAATACATTTGTTATTGCAGTTTGTAAAAAATCACTCACTTACAGTGTTTGCCGTGTATAGAATTTTGTTAGCGATACTTGTGTTGCTGTTTCTTGTTTAAAGTCCCAAAGTTTGAGTAACAGATCCTCCATCAGTTATTTCCCATGCAGAGGTATCGATTTTTATATCTTTAATGTCTGTAAGGTCTTTCCATTTTATAATTCCATGTTTTTTTGCGTATTCAAACAAATCCTTAGTTATTTTTACATCTTGAAGGCAGTAGTCTCTAACTTTATCTACCTCACCTTTTTGCCACCATTCAATAGCAATGAGTCCGTGTGAGCTCTTTCCTTCTCCAAGGGTTGCCTCTGCGAGGTTATTAAGTCGAATACGTCGCCCAAGTGATTTATATACATCAGAGAGTAGATCAATACTTTTCATGTCTGTAAGGTCTCCAGGGTAATATTTATTTAGAAGTGGTATATCAAAAGTATCTGAATTAAACCCAATAAGGGCATCAGTTTCTTCTATAAGTGGCCAGAAATTAACAAGTTCCTCAGCTGTGTAGCTTGTGTATTTTTTAGTTTTACTGTTATAAGCGCCAAGTATAGCGATATCAAGGGTAGGTACTGTTTTTTCATTAAGATAGGGAAGTGTATCTGTTGTTTCTATATCAAATACTATGTAGTTCATAGTGATTCAGAAATAAGATCAACCACGTTATCTTTCTTTGTTTCAAGCTCTTGTCCTGTTCGTATGTTTTTAAGGGTAACCATAGATCCTTTAGTCTCATCTTCTCCATATACAATAACCATTTCAATATTTCGTTTCTCCGCATTTTTTATTTGCTTTTCAAGCTTTTTGTCTGTGAGGTTTACAAAGACTGAGAGCCCTTCTTCTCGAAGGTTGTTTGCGAATTCTTGTGCTGCAGGAATGTTTTCTACCGACGGAGTTGCCATGTATACATTTGGATTTATTTTTATGTCAGGAAGAAGGTCGTGTGTCTCTAGGAAATCTTTCAGTGTTACATCTCCAACAGCAAACCCAACAGCAGGTATAGAGTCATTTGAGAAAAGAGAAAGAAGGTTGTCGTATCTTCCTCCACCAAATAATGACCGTGTGTTACTTGGGTCTGTGTCAAAAAACTCAAAGATAATACCTGTGTAATAATCAAAGCCTCGTACGAGTGTTGGGTCATATACAACGTTAGATACTCCACGTTCTTTAAGTGTGGCAATAAACGTCTGAAGTTTTTCTTTTTCTTCTGCAACAGTTTTGTCTTTTGCAGTTTCAATAGCAGAAAGAGGAGTTATCTCTCCATTCATGAGTTCTTTCGTCTTGAATTCAAAGTCTTCCCCAGAAATTTTATTCTTCTTATCAAGAAGCTTCATGTACGCTTGGTGGTTTTTTTCAGGTATGTCTGAGGCTTCACATGCTGCAGTAAGAAGTGTTCGTGAGTTCACTCGAATAGAATATGTTTCTTCTCCTGCGCCAAATGCACGCAAGATATCTCGTCCGACACGAATAATTTCAAGGTCCGCTTCTCCTTCAGGTGCACCTACTAAGTCTACGTCTGCTTGATAAAACTCACGAAGACGTCCTTTTTGAGGTCGTTCATATCGAAAACGGTTTCCAATCGAAAACCAACGAAGAGGAAAAGGCATATCTCTTCGTTTTTTTGCCGCCATACGAGCAAGGGTTGGAGTCATTTCTGGACGAAGTGTTACTTTCCTGTCTCCACGATCAGTAAAGGTGTATGTTTGCTCGTTAACAATTTCTTCTCCCGTTTTTGCTTCATATAGCTCTGCACGCTCGAGAGGAGATGCATCGTATTGAGAATATCCATACTTTGTAAGTACGTCTGTAATGGTTGAAAAGAAGTGCATGAGCTGAGCTTTATCTTTTGGATAAAAGTCACGTACTCCTTTGTATGGGTCTGTATCTAATTTCATATATCTATTTTACGAATTCTTACACGTCATGTAAATGTCCTGGACTCTTTTTTATTTCTTTCATTATAACTTGCCGTATCTTATGAGGGTTTCCTACTGTATGCATTATGAGATCTTTATTGTCTCCTGCAGTTTGTACATGGACGTTCCCTATGTTGAAAAGTGTTGGGAAAACTCCTTTAACAGAAGTTTGTACGTCTTGTATTCTCTCAATGCGGAAGCTGTTTACTCTTCTTCTAAAAAATCCTTGTTGCAAAATCCCAATAATGCGTTCATTTGAAATAATCCACGTATCAAGATAGAAGTCAGTTACAAAATGCATAAGTGTAAGCCAAAGGAAAAGGAGTAATAAACTTCCTCCTGCGTATACAAAGTTTTCCGGAAGAGCAGTGAACAGTGCATTTCCAAAGGGTGTTGCTATAGCGCCGGCAATAAAAACTTCTTGCAATAAGAGAATAAGGTACGCAATAAGCGCGAAGGGAAGTGTTCCAATAAAAAGCACGAGCCAGTGTCGGCGTATAGTTTTTATATGCCTTTCCCTTTCTCCAAGATTAAACATAGGCTATTTTTGTTAGTATTGAGCCAATAAGAAAGAGAGACACTCCGTAGTATAGCGCAAGCACTACAGCAGAAATTATAATATTTCTGCTGTATACGACCCAGTGGTACGTAATAGAGAATGAAAAAAATATCCAGATGATTGCAATGATAGTTGTTGCAATGGACGCAATGGGGAGATTCTGGATAATTAAAAAGAAACTTGTGACATCAGTCATGTATATAGTGTGCCACGGTATAGCGTGATACACCATACTGATCATTGCGTGGTTCTACTGTAAAAGAGGTAGAAAAAAGTTTTGTAATGTCATTGCTCTGGGTACTGTCGTGTTCCATGTAGAGTACTCCTCCTGGAGATAAATACTTTTTCAAATCTTTAACAAGCTCTTTGATAAAAATAAGACCGTCCTCTCCCGCAAAAAGTGCAATAAGTGGCTCAAAGGCAATAACTCCTTTTGGAAGATCTCGGTCTTTTGGTATATAGGGTGGGTTTGCGAGGATAATATCAAATGTTCCTGTCACATCTTTAAATACATCACTTTGTATAATTTTAATATTATTTGTTATGTTATTTTCGTCTATGTTTTTTTGAATAGTTTTAAGGTGTAATTCATCAAGTTCTGCAAAGGTGATGTCATCTTGGGGTCGTTTTTTTGCCCATGCAACACCAAGTGCCCCTGATCCTGCAAATATGTCCAGTACTCGCTTAGGTTTTTCGTCTGTTTCTGCAAGTGCTTGTTCAAGCCAAAATTCACTCTCTACTCGAGGTATAAGGGGTTTTGAATCAAGGTATATGTTTGTGTCAAGAAATGGAATATGCCCAATAACATAAGCAAGGGGTTCTCCACTATCTAAACGCTCCACATCTTTTTCAAATGCAGGTGTGATTGTTCCTTTGTATTTTTCTCGAAGGAGTTGTTGTTCTTCTCGTGTTGCAATCATGTTGTGTTCATCATATAAGCAGGAAGTGTGTTTGCAAGCAATAGTGCTTCGCTAATAAGGATATATACTATGGGTATGTTTGGTATCAAAAAGCGAGTTTTTGCTGTGGGGATTTTTGTACTGGGAGCAATTCTTTTATGGTTTTTTCTTAAAGATGTAGTGACACTTGAGGTTCTTCAAGAAAAACAAATGGAATTACGAAGCTTTGTAGATGGAAATTATTTCCTTGCGTTATTTATATTTACTGTGGCATACACTCTTTCTGCCGCGGCTGCATTTCCACTTGGGGGGGTGTTGGTACTCCTTGCCGGTTTTTTGTTTGGGACACTTATTGGTGCAGCAGCAACAGTATTTGCTGCAACACTTGGAGGAGTATTGATTTTTGTCGTTACCAGAGCTTTTTTTAAAGAGTGGATTGAAGAGCGTTATGGAAAATATCTTAAGCCTATAGAAAAAGAATTGTGTGAACACCCCGTGTCGTATCTTTTGTTTCTTCGGTTAATGCCGCTTGTTCCATTTATTGTTATCAATGTGGGTTCTGGTCTTGTAAACATACGACTTCGTACATTTGTTTGGACAAGTGTAGTCGGGCTTTTACCAGGAGCGTTACTGTTTGCAGGGGCAGGGAGTGAGCTTTCACGTATTGCCAAGACAGGAGATGTGCTTACGCCTTCTTTCATTTTCTTATTATTATTGTTGGGAACAATGGCATTAATGCCATTGGTATATAAAAAATATCGAGTGTATAAAGCACGAGATACTTTGTAAGTAAATAGAGGGTTTCCTTATGCTCTCCTCAGTGTGTAAAAATCTACCATAGAAGAATACGCATCACCTGATATACTTAGACATATGCGAATTCACTTTTGGTACACAATATTTTCTTTATTCTTTATTATAGAAGCAGTTTTGGCGGTCCTTCATTTGGGGTCACTGGGACTTCTTCCAACATGGATTTCTGTTTTTGATTTCTTTCTACTAACCCTTGCAGCCTTTCGTCTTACGCGGCTATTTGTATACGACACTATTACGGCATTTATTCGAGGATGGTTTTATGGAAAACAAAAAACAACATTCTTGGGAACATTAAACACTCTCATTAATTGTCCGTGGTGTGCAGGGCTTTGGTTTGGGTTTATTGTTTCATATTTCTTCTTCCTGACTCCATATGCATGGTTCTTTATTCTCTTCCTTGCTGTTGGAGGTTTAGCAACATCAATACAGATTGGATGCAACTGGCTTGGCTGGACGGCAGAGAATGCAAAACAAAAAAGCTCTTCTTCAGGATCTCATACGTGTGGAGGTTAAAAAATAAAAGCGGGATATTGTCCCGCTTTTATTTTGCATGGTACTCTTTTAAAATATGGAGATAAAAACAAATGCAGGATATGAGGTGCGGGTATATGAGCCAAAAGGTGATATTAAAGAATCGTCAATACTATTAATACACGGATCGTGGGGTGGTGCATGGATGTGGGACATTGCTGGTCCTTTGTATGCAGCAGCGGGGTATAAAACATACGCGCTTTCTTTGCGTGGGCATGGGGGTAGCGAGGGTATTCTTGAGGGTGCAACAATGGAAGATTATGTTGAAGATGTGAAGTCAGTTGTAGACGAGATGGCCTTAGAAAATCCTATTATTATCGGACATTCTATGGGAGGTCTTGTTGCGCTTATGTATGCAGGAAAGAATCCAGGCAAAGCGTTAGTTGTGATTGGCGGAAGTCCAAGTAAGGAAGTTATAGGAGAAGGGGAGGAAAAAGAATATCCCGTTGTATATACACTGATGGAAGCTGGTATGCCTGCAAATCCAATGGTTGTTATGTCTATGCTTCCAGATATGGATAAAGAGATGATTATGAATATGAAAAACATGCTTGGCATGGAGAGTGGGGTAGCTCGAAGTGATAGGAAGCTGGGTATTTCAGTTCCTCATATTAAAATGCCGGCACTCTTTACTGGGTCTGAGTTTGGAGATTCTGTACCGTTTGGTATTTCTCAAGAGATAGCAAAAAAACTTGCAGAAGTATATAAGGGAGAGTTTATATCTATAGAAGGAGCAACACATCCTGGAGTATTACTTGGGAAGCATGCGGGAGATGCAGCCGGTAAAATAGTTGGGTGGTTATCAACAGTTGCATAATTTCTGCTCTAGAGTAATATGAATGTATGTTCATATCTTCAAATATAGAACAATCTGCAGAACTCCTGAAATTTTTAGGAGATACGACACGATTAAAAATACTCAACACGCTTTTTTCAGAAGGAAAAGAGATGTGTGTTAATGAAATAGCTGATGCAGTTGGGGCAAGTCAATCTGCAACAAGTCATCAGTTGGCACGTCTTGAAGCACTCAATATTTTGTGTTGTTTTCGTGATGGTCAAAAAGTTTGTTATGAGTTTACGAGTGCGCCTATTGTTGAGTCTGTTAAGAATATTTTGAAAATAGTATGAAAAGTTATTCTCAAATAATAGGTATTAGCATTTTGTTTATTGCTGCAGTATTTGGATATTTTTTCTTTATTCAAGACAAAGGTCCAGAATTTACATTTGAAGAGAAAATAACTGATACCATTATAGATATAGAAACAAATACTATGGATGCTGCAGAAGAAATAAATAATAAAAAAACCACTAGTTCACGAGAGGTGTCTGTAACTGACGGAACAAAACACTCTATCCCTCTTGATAAAATTCTCTCAGGTGGTCCACAAAAAGATGGAATACCTTCTATAGATGCGCCAAAGTTTATTTCTGCGGATGATGCCGATTTTCTTATAGGAAGTGATGTTGGGCTAGGTCTTTCCCTCAATGGAGAAGATCGTTTCTATCCATATCAGATACTTGTGTGGCATGAAATAGTAAATGACACTATTGGAGATACTCCCGTACTGGTTACTTATTGTCCGCTATGTGCCACAGGCATAGTGTTTGACAGAAGAGTTGGAGGAGAGACTCAAGAGTTTGGAGTTTCAGGACGCCTTTGGCAGAGCAATCTCCTTATGTACAACAGAGGAAAAGAAGAGTCTTTGTGGTCTCAAGTGCTTGGAGAAGCTGTTGTTGGGGAGCACACAGGAGAAAAGCTCGCTATTGTGCGCTCAAGCACTGTTCGTTGGGAAGACTGGGAAAGAGAGCATAAAAATACAAAAGTTCTTTCAAAAAGTACTGGAGCAGTTCGTTTGTATGGACAAGATCCGTATGGGGAATACTACACAAGTGAATCAGTATCATTTGGAGCAACATTTAATGATGACAGGCTGCACCCAAAAGCTTTTGTTCTTGGTGTGGAAATAAGTGGTGCTTTCAAGGCATATCATAAAGACGCCATTATAGAAGGGGAAACAAAAGATTCTTTTGCTGGTGTTGAGGTAGTAATTACCAAAAACAGCATTGGAGAGGTTGTCATGAGTGTCGCAGGCGAGGAGCTTTCATACACTGGAGGATTCTGGTTTAGTTGGCTCGCAGTACATCCAGAGACTGAATTACATAAATAATATGAATCAAGGAACAATAATAGCAGGGTCAATTGTAGTTTCCGGGGGGCTAATAGCTGCCGCAGTAATATTTGGTGGAGGAAGTGGAACGGCTCAGATGGCGACAGGAGGGCATGATAGGGGAAATCCAAGTACTGAAATTCGTGCAGTTGATGAAACAGACCATTTGTTTGGAAATCCAAATGCTGCAATTAAGATTGTAGAGTTTTCAGATTTTGAATGTCCGTTTTGTTCACGATTCCACCCTACACTAGAGCGTGTCATAAAAGACTTTGATGGAGAAGTTGCGTGGGTATATAGACACTTTCCATTAAAAAATATTCATGCCCAGGCGGAACCGGCAGCAAAAGCTTCAGAGTGTGTGGCTGAGCTTGCGGGCAACGATGCTTTTTGGACATACTCATCTCAATTGTTTGAAAATCAAAATCGTTTAGGGAATAGTTTGTACATAGAGCTTGCTGCTGGTGTTGGTATTAGTGCAGTAGACATGCAAAGTTGCCTTGGTAGCAATAGGCATGTTGCAAAGGTACAAAAGGATTTACAAGAAGCTCTCAATGCCGGAGGAAGGGGAACTCCTTTCTCTGTGGTTGTAACATCAGATGGGCAAATGGTTCCATTCTCTGGAGCGCTTCCGTATGACAATGTTGTAGGGCTTATAAATTCTCTTCTATGAAAATAATTATAGGAATAGTAATAGTTGTTCTTGTATCACTTGGAGGTTTCCTTTTGCTTCAGAGCGATGCTCCTCCGGTTCGAGACAGTATTCCCAGTACTGTATTAATTGACCACAGTACTGGGGAGGAAGTAATTCCCTCAGAGCTAGGTGGATTTCTTGTTGTAAATAGTTGGGCAACATGGTGTCCATTCTGTGTACAAGAAGTTCCAGACTTTGTTGAACTACAAAAAGAGTTTAAAACTATTTCTATAGTTCTTGTTAATAGAAAAGAGAAGGATGAAAAGGTAGAGGTGTTCCTTGAGGGTAGAGGTGTATCTCTTACAGATCTTGTATTTTTGCAAGACGCAAAAGATAATTTCTACAAATCAATTGGAGGATTTTCAATGCCTGAAACTCTATTTGTAAAAGACGGGAATGTAATATTCCACAAGCGTGGATTTATGGATCTTTCGGAGATGCGTGACCTTACTAACAAATTAATAGATGGAACACTATGATTGAAATTGGATTTATTATCTCAGCATTTGTTGCGGGAATTGTGATGTTCCTTGCCCCGTGCACATTACCTATGGTTCCTGCGTACTTGGGATTTATTAGTGGCGTGTCACTAAAAGACCTTGCGGAGCTTGAAGGATTAGAGCGTAGGAAAGCTCAAAGGAAAATATTTCTCAATGGTGTTGCCTTCGTTCTTGGATTTACACTTGTCTTTGTTGCATTTGGAACGTTAGCCGGTTTATTTGGGCAAGCACTCGCCCCTATACGCATATGGCTCGCGCGCGTTGGAGGGGTATTTGTAATTCTGTTTGGTCTCTTTATGCTTGGAGTATTTGATCTTAAGTTTCTTCGTGCGGAAAAGCGTTTAAAGCTTCCTAAGTTTGTTAATGTTGGTTCCCCAGCAACTTCATTTGGGATAGGTTCAGCATTTGCGTTTGGGTGGACACCGTGTGTTGGTCCGATTCTTGCAAGTATTTTGCTTCTTGCATCAACATCCTCAACAGCTTTCCAAGGAGGATTCTTGCTTCTTATATTCTCTATGGGGCTTGCGGTTCCATTTCTTATTGTTGCTGGTGCAACGAGCTATGCAAGCAAGTTTATCGAACAAGGAAATAAGTATTTAAAGTATGTAACAATGTTAGGGGGAGTATTCCTTATAGGGCTTGGGTTCCTTCTGGTTACTGACAATTTTGGGATATTGATTCAGTATGGGTATGAATTATTTGATTTCCTAAATTATGATGCATTACTAGATTATTTATAGACTATGACAGATGAAAAACTCTTTATTCCTATTCTTTTAGGAACAAATAGAAAAGATAGGGCTAGTGAAAAGGTTGCAGCTCTTATTGCTGCGCATATAGATAAGAATCGAGAAGATATTGAAACAGTTATTGTAGATGTTCGAGATTTTGCATTTCCAATAGATAACTATGGGCAAGATATAAAAGGTCAGTTTCCACAATGGAAAGAAACCATGATGGATGCAGATGGTCTTATTATTGTTACCCCAGAATATAACCATGGATATCCAGGGCCACTTAAAAGTGTTCTAGACCTCCTTCACCATACTGAATATGGAAACAAGGTTGTTGGTTTTGCAGGAGTATCAGCGGGTCCATGGGGAGGAGCTCGTGTTATTGAAAACCTTCTTCCTGTTGTGCGAGAGTTAAAGCTTTCAGCAATTAGAACAGATCTTCTATTTCCTTTTGCTCAAAAGGGTGTCGAAAATGAAGGCACAGAAGAACGTATTGATGGATTTCTTACAGACTTAAGTTTCGTTGGAAAAAGCCTCAAGTGGGGAAGGAAAAATATTACCTAATATGAGAAATACTGTTATAGGACTTGGGGCGCTTATAGTGCTGCTTGCACTTGCTTTATTTATCATTCCTGCTCCTGAGAGATCTGGAACAGAAGATGACTTTGTTGTATTTCAAGAAGAAACCAGAGATACTCAGATAATTATTGAATATCCAGTGTTGGATAATAAAGTTGCAGCAGCACGTCTTACTGCAATTGTAGATGGATATATTGCAGATTTTAATAATACAGCAAAAGACATTGGACCTAGTTCTATAGGTAAACCATACCTTCTTATTATCGAGGACGTAGATTTTGCTGAGACAGAGAAAACAGAAGGAGTGCTTCTGTTAATGTATCAGGACTTTGGATCTGCGCATGGCATTTCTCGCCTGATTGGTATTAATTTCTATAAGAAAACAGGAGAAACAGTTTCTTTGGAAGGAGTTCTTGACATAGGCGGTAAAAATCTAAATTCTCTTTCCGAGGAAGCAACAGTCTTTTTTGAAGAAAAGTTAGGCGAAGGTTTTATTAAAGAGGGGGCTGAGGTTGCTGATAAGAACTTTGAATCGTTTTTTGTTAAGAATAATGAGATTGTATTTTTCTTTGAGGCATCTCAGGTAGCTGTACAGGCATTAGGGCCACAAGAATATACAATTTCATACTAATTTGACTTACATGTAAGCTTGTTCTATTATATTTTTTAGAAATAGAAACATCATTGTTTCTGTGAACTCTTTGAAAGGAGAGGAGTATGGAAAGTTATAAGGAACTAGGTGCAGTAGGCGCTGTTGTGCTTGCTGCTCAGGTAATTGTATTTGTTCCCACACTTGTATCTGGAAGCAATATTGCTACAGCATTCGTTGCTGCAACTCTTGCAGCTTTTGTCATTATTTGGATTGCCTTATGGGCAGACAGTGATGACTTCTTGTTGACTGCAATGATTGCAACTTTTGCCGCATGGGCTGTTGCCACTATAGGTGTAAGTGAGTGGAAAATAACCGTCATGATAGCTGCTGGGGCTGTACTTGTCATGTTCGGTATTGCAAAACAAAAAGAAGGCTCGTCTTTTAAAAATTTTTTATGTGTTTTGCCATTTGGCGTAGGAGTCATAATAGCTGGGGCACTAATTAAATTTGAAAAAGAACAGCAAGAAGCCTAAAAGTATAAATAATTTATCCTATTTTAAAACCCTCGCGCGTATATACGCGCGAGGGTTTATTTATTGCAAAATAGGCTAATTTTTAGTGTATAATGAGGGAAAAGATGCCACTTGACATTATATTATGATATGTAGTATAATCTTGCGGCATTAATCTAATACGGTACAACAGTACCTCGATTCAATATGATGCATATTATAACTTCGATCGCTATTGCGAATTTTTTGTTTGGAGGGTTTATGATCTCTCCAGTCGCAGAAGCTAATCTAAAGTCAGCTGAGGAAGGTTACTTTCTCGCAGCGCACATTAAAAATACATATACGGTAAAGCTTACCGGGTACAACGCACTTGTTGCTCAAACCGACGCTGATCCATTTACGACTGCTAGTGGTCTATACAGTAATCCAGAGATTATTGTTGCCAAGAGTAGGGATTTGGATTTGCCATTTGGTACGGTTATTAAGATCAGTTCTGAAAACCGAAAGTATACAGGAAGTTGTGGTGTGGAAGTGGTGTCTGACTTAATTGGATATCGCATAATCGGAGACGTAACACATGCACGTAAGTCGATGCAAATCGACGTCCTCCTAGACCATACAAAGCCTGTTAATCTAAACGGTAAACGTATAAACCCAAGTATTGTGCTTGGAATATGTGAAGGAGTCACTATTGAGGTTGTTGGAAAGATTTTTCTCAATAAGGTTCCCAAAACGCAGAAAGAACTAACAAAGTTGATAGAAGGTTAAACAAATAAAAAAACACCCCCTTGCGGGGGTGTTTTTTTATTTTATTTATGCTCGGCTAACGTTTGTAGCGTTTGGTCCTTTCGGTCCATCACTAAGTTCAAACGTAACAGCGTCACCTTCTCGTAGGTCATTGAATTCTACTTCATTTAGCTCATTTGCATGGAAGAAAAGATCCTTTTCTCCATCCTCAGGCTTAATGAATCCAAAACCTCGATCAGTTACACGAGCGATTGTTCCTTTGTTCATTTCTGTAAGAAAACTAGTTACTAACTCAAAACCTTGTCTGCAGAACTGTCTTCGACTACGGAGATCCCTCACAGAATGCTTTGATAGGTGCACAGTAGTATGGAATAGGAATTATGTCAATAGAGTTTGGTCCATATGGGGATAGTAAAAAATGTTTTGTATTTTCCTAGTTTTGAACGGTGAATAGAAAGCGCTAGTGCATTGGTACCAAAAGTTTCCCCGAGGCGCATTGCAAGGGTTCTCATGTATGATCCTGATCCTGCAACAACGCGTATTTTAATAATCTGAAAACCTCTGTGATTGGTTGATAGGAGAGTATTCCACTCTTCTCGTATCTCATCTTGTCTAAAGTCGGCACCCAAAGCTTTTTTTGGAAGGGTAGACCGGGGGACGTGAGAAAGTTTTTCTTGAATATGATCTGCAAGGTATTCTGAGGACACAAACCGTGTGTCCATAAATTCAATGTGATAAATAGTTTCTTCGTGTGTTGGTATTTCTATTGTATTAATAGTTCCTTCAAGTGCGTATACAAAAAGAGGTTTGCCATTAACTGGCTTTGAAGAGAAGTGGGGGTACTCACGTGTGTGAGTACCAATTTCATCATATAAAGCTTTTTGGATAATATTATTTGAAAGCTTTGTTTGTTGAAGTGCTTCTTTTGGAATCCCAAGTATATCTCCAGTGTCAGTTTCAATATCAAGGAGTATTTCAACAATATATTCTTTATCAAGTTCAAGGTACCTTTCTTTCTTTTTTGTTTCTTCTCCAAGGAGAATGAGAAGCTTTCCTGTTGCCATAGGGTCAAGGCGTCCTGCGTATGATGCTTTAATTGTATTTGGAAAAAACTCCCGAATAGCTTGTAAGGGAGTTTGTCCAATTTTCTTCTCAAGAGTTTTAGTGGGTGTGGTCACTGGTTTCCTTGTCTCCGTGATATATGTCGGGGTTTTCTTCTCCATTAACAATGAGTGTACCCCAGGCACCGCGGTCTAGTCGAGCCAGAGCATGATCTACAAGAATGTAGGTCCCTGGTACCTCAGCGGTGAATTCAACCATTGTTGCGCCTCCTGCAGGCACAAGTGTTGTCTGCACATTCTCAAGCACAACATTTGTTGCTGCTTCAGGGAACACGCGATCAAAGATCTCACCAATTATATGGAATGAGGAAATAAGATTTACTCCTCCGTTTCCAACATACATTCGTACAGATTCTCCAGTGTTTACTTGCATCTGATCAGTTAATGCTCCTGTTCGTCCGTTAAAGACAATATATGAAGGGTCTCCAGCAAGCATTTTCTTTCCATCAAATACCTGCAGGCCTTTTCGCCCAAGTTCTCCTACACTGTAGAACTCTCCCTGCATTACATAGAATTCATGATCCACCACAGTGAGTTTTTCTTTTGGTTCTACTAATATAAGTCCGTACATACCATGTGCCATATGATTTGCCACATTAGGAGTTGCACAATGATATACGTATAGTCCAGGGTTAAGAGCTTTAAAATCAAGAGTATTTTCTTCTCCAGGATTTGCTCCTATTACAGCAGATCCTCCTCCAGGTCCGGTAACGGCATGAAGGTCAATTGAGTGTTGGTGAATATTTGTTTCTAGATTCTTAAGAGTTAAGTGAACATTGTCTCCTTCGCGTACCCTAAGGAATGGTCCAGGGACTTGCCCACCAAAAGTCCAATAATTAAAAGTTACATCTTCTGCCATATCAGAAACAACTTCTCTCGCCTCTATGGTTATATACACATCATCTTCATAGTCTCGTTCAATTGGTCCAGGGAGGTCTCGAGGATCTCGTGCAATATCATCAACTCGCTCAAATCCGTCAAAGTTTTTAAAGAAGGTAAGTGCATTTGCAACAGGAAGAGAAGGTCCTGCTGCCGGTCCGTATGTTGTTAGATTCCAAGGGTACGCAAGTGTTGAGGGTATTCCAGATGAAAGGAGCCAGAAGATGGCACTAAACCCAAAAAGAGCAAGAAGGAATAGTTCCATTCTTGTAGAGCATACTTTCTTTGCGGCTATAAATAGAATAATTCCAAGTGCCAAAAATGCAAGAGTCCATGCAATCCAGTCAAAAAAGAAAAAGCGGGCAAGTAAAAATATTTCAGTCATATATAAGAACTGTATCAGTTATTATTTTATAATAATCTACACCTGCATATTTCTGTGTAGAACTATTTAAGAAATATCGTCTATGCTTTTCTTTAACTTCTCTCGCAACGCTTGCCATGATGTCTGATTCAACCATACATCATGGCAACAGAAGGGAGGACTGCAGAGGCATGCAGGGGAAATGAGGGAGCTTACTGCAATATATGATCCGCTCGCACACGGTCCAGATGGGGTTGGAAATATAGAAAGACAAATTCTTCTATAACTGAATATTTGGATGTTAGCTTTAGGGCAAACGTAATTAAAACAGAAGAAGAGTAAGATATACTTAATACATGAACAGAAATACAATAAAAATACTTCTTGTCGGCATTGCGTTCATTCTACTCTCAATAATGCTTATAGGAGGATTTAGCCTTCTCACTTCTCCTACTATGGTGCCGGGGTTCTCTTTGGCATTTTTGGCAGGAATATCAATGATTGTACTCCCTTGTACTTTTCCGCTTGTATTTATTATTGTGCCGTTGGCGCTTTCAAAACAAAGCGTTGGAAAAGGTATTCTAATGGCGCTACTTTTCGGTCTTGGACTTACTGTTACATTCACACTATATGGTCTTGCACTAGGGTGGCTCGGTGGTTTTGTAGGTCTATACAAAATTGTAAGTGCAATGTTGCTCATTGGAGGTATTGCAGCTTTGTTTTTTGGGCTTGCAGAGCTAGGTCTTGTTAATTTTACCCTTCCGTTTAGAAAAACAATTCTCCCTCGATCACTGCAGAAGAAAAATGATTACTTCCGAAGTTTCTTCTTGGGTTTCTTCCTGGGAAATGCTGGGGTTGGTTGTCCGAATCCAGCGTTCTACATTCTCTTTGGGTATGTTGCAACGGTGGGAGACCCTGCTGTGGGGGCATCTCTTGGTGCGCTGCATGGTATTGGAAGGATGGTACCGCTCCTATTCCTTGTGGTGCTTGCAATTCTTGGGGTAAACATGATGCAGAAGGTAAGTTCGTATCAAGAAAAAGTAAAACAATGGGTTGCATGGTCTCTTGTGGTTCTTGGTGCGTTTATTCTTAACTACGGACTGTTTGGAATGGCTTGGTTTGAAAAGTCAGGAATTCATGAAGGCTGGAACCGTTTCCTTGAAGCTGTAGTTCCGCAAATTGCAGAATCTGCAGAACTAGAGTCTGCTTTGCAGCTTCCAGAGGGAGTTGGCGGTGTTATGCCATGGATTGTGCTCGGTGTAGTTATTAGTACCGTAATCATATGGAGTGCTATAAAGGCACGAAATAAAAAATAATATGTTTAATTTTACACAAATAGCGCATGCAAGTGGAGGAGGGGAGTTGGAGGTTGCTGCAAGTCTTGATTTTACAGGACCGCTTATAGCACTTGCCATAATTGTTGTAGCTATTATTATTGCAAAATTAATTAAAAAATAAATATGATTAAAGTAACACTTGTTCGTCCAGATGGATGTCATCATTGTAAGGAAGTTAAAAATACACTTGAGAATTTAAAAGAAGATTTTCCAGATATCGTTCTTGAAGAAATTGATATGGTTACACCAGAAGGGCAGGCGTTAGTACAAAAACACCATATTCTTTCAAGTCCAGGAATATTAATTAATAATGAATTCTTTTCATTTGGGGGTGCTACAGAAAAAGAGCTCCGAAAGAAGTTTTCTGAAATAAAAAAAGATTAAAAGTATAATTAATAGATTGTAAAATAATAGGTATATATGGAAGAAAAAAAGAATAGAGGTATGAATTTAGCAATTCCTGGCGCAATTGTATTTGCGGGAATACTTATTTCCGGAGCGTTGATATTTTCTCCTTCGTCAAACACTGGAGGAGAAGAGAGAGTTGCAGCACAACCTGTTCAAGATGAAGGGTCTGTAAATGTAATGAATCCAATAACTGCTGAAGATCATATTCGTGGGAATCCAAATGCTCCAGTTAAAATTGTTGAGTATTCAGACTATGAGTGTCCGTTCTGTAAACGATTCCACGAAACCATGAATGAGGTTATGGATACGTATGGAGCAGAAGGAAAAGTTGCCTGGGTATTTCGGCATTTCCCACTTGATCAACTTCATCCTATAAAAGCTCGAAAAGAGGCTGCCACAGCAGAATGTGTGGCTGAGATTGGTGGAGATGCCATGTTTTGGAAATTCTCAGATCGTTTCTTTGAATTAACTCCATCAAATAACCAAACAAATATTGATGTAGTGTTACCTCAAATTGTAGGAGAGCTTGGACTATCACAAGCAAAGGTAGATGAATGTGTTGCAAGTGGAAGGTATGATGATCATATTCAAAGTGACTTTGACAATGCTGTCGCCACAGGAGGCCGTGGAACGCCGTGGAGTATTCTTATTGCCGCAGATGGTACAGCGTATCCTCTTTCAGGAGCGCAGCCGTATAATTCAGTAACGCAACTTATTGATCTTGGATTAGGAGGAAATTAATATATGACGTTTCTTTACGATAAATACAGGTACATTCTTCTAGGAAGCTTTGTTACATTTATTGTATTTTCTTTTTCGGTGTTTCTTCCGAACTTCAGTCTTATATGGATTGTTGGGACTTCATCAGCTTCTTTTGCTGAAAAATTCTCATTCATTATAAGTTTGTATGGGGCAATTCAAACAAACTTCACCTTTATCTCTGCTAGCTACACTATACTTATAGCCCTTCTCTTTGGTCTCAATATCGCACTGCTTGCCTATTTCATACGCACTAGGAGTGTAGGGGCTGTGCAAGGAAATGCTGCAGTAGGGATTGGAGGATTGGTGAGTGGAATATTTGGAATTGGGTGTGCTGCGTGTGGCACATTTATTCTCTCAGCAGCACTAGGTCTTTTTGGAGCGACAGCACTACTCACATTCCTTCCTCTCGGAGGAGAAGAGTTTGGGATTTTGGGAGTGCTTCTCTTAGGGTATACAACTTATGCCTTACTTAAGAAAATGAAAGAACCTGCAGTCTGTCCTATATAAACAAAAAAACACCTCATTGAGGTGTTTTTTTATTTATTTACTTCCCATCTTCCATCCGTTGAATGCCATAACAGCAGCAACAACTCCAACAACAAGACTTATCCAAAGAGGTATTTCATATGTTCCGATCATTATGTCCCACGATTTAAAGAATCGTAGCAAATGTAGTGTGGCTACGAGTCCAAAAATTATCGCAGCAAGATTAAAGAAGTCTTTTCTTTTCATGGTAATTATTATTTATTATTACATATTCAACTAGTAAATTTAGTATAGCAGTAAAAGTATTTGTTTTTTTGATACAATTACCTTCATGAAAGGAAACATGCAAGAACTTATGGATTTTATTTCTGAAAATTTTGTATTTGATGAAAGTATTTATCCAGAACTTAAAAATGCGAATGAAGAGCAGAAGCTACGTTTTGCTGTACGTCACCAAGCCCTTCATTTTGGAAAGACCTCAGGAAATATAATAGCGGTAAGCGAAAGAGTCGATCATGGGAAAGAAATGGACATGGAAGTGCTCAAGAAAAATGTATCTAAAGCATTCATAAACACGTTACGTCTCGCTTCATCTATCGGCATGACTGGAGAAGATATTGTGGCTGCTGTTGAAAAGAAGTACTCAAATTAAATTTTTTTATCCAGGCCTTTTTCTTCGTTACTTCCGCTTGGGATGATGTCTTCGTGTATGCTCATGTAGTGAGCATACATATTGTTTAGCATGTCTAGCAAATAATGATAAAATATATTTCTCATGACACAGGTACAGGCTCTCAACATTTTAAAAGCAGGACGCAACGTATACCTTACGGGGGCTGCAGGGTCTGGTAAGACATATATTTTAAATAAATATATAGCGTACTTGAAAGAAAGAGGTGTTCCTGTTGCTGTTACTGCATCAACAGGTATTGCCGCAACACACATAGGAGGTATGACCATTCATTCCTGGAGTGGGATGGGTATTAAAGATAGTTTGTCAGATTTTGATATTGAAACTCTTGTGCAAAAAGAATATCTCTGGAAGCGTTACGACAAGACAAAGGTTCTTATTATAGATGAGGTTTCAATGATTCATCCCGAAATGTTCAACGGTCTCGATAAGCTTGCTCGAGCAATGAAGGGGAGTGATAAAGCATTTGGTGGCATGCAAGTAATTCTTTCTGGAGATTTCTTTCAGTTGCCTCCAATTACAAAAGGAGGTGCAACGGTATATGTAGATAGCTCAGATGCATGGAAAGGTATGAATGTGCGGGTTTGTTATTTGGAAGAGCAGCACAGGCAAAAAGGAGGCTCTCTTGAAAGTATTTTAGCTGAAATACGTGATGGAGAAATTTCATATAGTACGCAGGAGATATTTGAAGAGTTGCTCGCATCACCTGAGCATTTAGAAGGCCAGCCAACGCGTTTATATACTCACAATGCTGATGTCGATACAATAAATGAGAAGGAGCTCAAAAAGCTTTCTGGAGAAACATTTTCATATGAAATGCAATCTAGAGGGAAAGCAAATTTAGTCGCAACACTTTCTAAAAGTATATTAGCTCCACAAAATCTACACCTTAAAAAAGATGCAATTGTTATGTTCGTGAAAAACTCTTTTGAAGATGGGTATGTAAACGGAACTCTTGGAAAGGTCATAGATTTTGATGAAGGAGCGCCAGTTGTTGAAACATATTCTGGAAAGAAAATTATTGTTTCTCTTGCCACTTGGGAAGTAGAAGATGGTGGAAAAATACTTGCTGCAGTAGATCAGCTTCCAGTACGTCTCGCATGGGCTATTACCGTACATAAGAGTCAGGGAATGAGCCTTGATGCGGCAGAAATGGACCTGTCTAAGTCTTTTGTGCCTGGGCAAGGGTATGTTGCACTTTCTCGATTAAGAAGTATTGAAGGGCTTACACTTCTTGGGTTGAATCGTATGGCGCTTCAAGTTGATCCGTATGTACTGGAGCTTAATAAATGGTTACTTGCTGAATCAGCAAAATGGTCTAAAAGAATAAAAAAGTTTACTGCAAAGGAGTTTGGCGAGATGCATACAGATTTTATTGATAAGTCTGGCGGTACTAATAGTGAAAGAGAAATTGCAAAGAATAAGGCTGCAGTATCAGAAGGTATTGGAGAAGCAGTTGCATCACACCATAAAACATTGTCTTTAATTGAAGAAGGTATGAATCTAAAAGAGCTTGCAAAGGAAAGAGGTATGACTGTGGGAACTATCATTTCTCATTTAGAAAAACTTCAAGCAGAAGATGCCGTAGACCTGAAAGACTTTAAACCAAAGACGGAAGATTTAAAGAAAATAAAAACTGCGTACAGTTCTTTGAAAGAAAAGAAGCTTTCAGGGGTACATAAGAAATTAAAAGGGAAGTACACGTATGAGGAGTTGCGTCTTGCTCGATTATTTTTATAGGGTAAATATATTTGCATAATACTCATGTATTGGCATAATAAATAGATGTGTGGAATTGTTGGATACATTGGGAATAAAAAAGCCTCAAGCGTTCTGCTTAAAGGTTTGTTTGACTTAGAATATAGAGGGTATGATTCAGCAGGAATAAAGCTCCAAGGAGAAGAAGTGTATAAGGCTGCAGGGCCAGTAAAGAATTTAGAAAAGAAACTACATAAAAACAGTCCCTCACAAGTTGGTATTGCTCATACAAGATGGGCAACACACGGTCCTCCTGTTGAGAAGAATGCACATCCACATTCTGGAACAAAGAGAAACGTTTGGCTGGTACATAATGGGATTATAGAAAACTATAAATCTATAAAAGAAGAATTAGAGAAAAAAGGATGTGTATTTATTTCAGATACTGATTCAGAGGTTTTGGCACAATTAATCGAAGTGTTGTTTGAAGAGTCAGGATCACTAGAGCAGGCTGTGCGAAGTGCGCTTGCACGAGTGGAGGGTGCGTACGGTATTGTTGTTTCTTCAGAAAAGGAACCAGACGTTCTTATTGCTGCACGTATGGGAAGCCCTTTGCTTCTTGGTATTGGGGAGGGTGAGTATATTGTAGCGTCTGATGCTGCGGCAGTATTAAAGTATACAAAAGATATTTTGTATTTAGAAGATGGAGAGCTTGCTGTTATTACAAAAGATTCACATCGAGTAATGTGTACTAATGGAAAAGAGTTACAGAAAGATATTGTAAGGATTGATCATGACATAGAGGTAGTTCAGAAGGACGGGTTCGAGCACTATATGGAGAAAGAGATCATGGAAGCTCCTGAGGTTATTTTAAATACTATACG
Source organism: Candidatus Wolfebacteria bacterium (assembly GCA_002400985.2). GTDB lineage: Bacteria > Patescibacteriota > Minisyncoccia > Phycocordibacterales > Phycocordibacteraceae > Minusculum. Next base: position 9,887 of record NVRX02000003.1, on the reverse strand, counting down.
AGGAAGAATACTGCCTAATGGGGAAGATGTTCGTCTTGGAGGGCTTGAAGATGTTCATGAAGACCTTAGAGATACTACACGCATACACATTGTTGGTTGTGGAAGTGCATACTATGCAGGTTTGTATGGAAAGTATGTTCTTGAAAAGTTTGCAGGTATTCCTGTGGATGTAGATTATGCTTCTGAGTTCAGGTATCGAAATCCTGTATTACAAAAAGGAGAGATTGTTCTTGCGGTATCTCAGTCTGGAGAAACTGCAGATACATTAGAGGCAATTAGAGAGGCAAAACGGAAAGGTATTCTTACGCTAGGAGTAGTGAACAGTGTTGGCTCAAGTATTGCACGAGAGACTGATGCAGGAGTGTATAACCATGCAGGTCCTGAAATTAGTGTTGCATCTACAAAGGCGTTCATTTCACAAATGGTTGCGCTCCTTCTCATCGCTGTATATATAGGAAGACTGCGGTCTCTATCAAAAGCAGATGCAAAGGAGGTTTTGGATGAAATAAAAAATCTTCCAGATAAAATTAGTGAGATATTACAAACATCTGCATCTATAAAAAAACTTGCAGAAAAATACAAAGATTACAAAGACTTTTTATATATTGGTCGCAAATATAATTTTCCTATTGCACTCGAAGGAGCATTAAAATTAAAAGAAGTTTCGTATATCCATGCAGAAGGATATGGCGCTGGAGAAATGAAGCACGGACCACTTGCAATGATAGATAAAAATTTCCCGGTACTTGCTATAGCACCAAAAGATAGCGTGTATGAAAAAATGATTTCAAACACAGAAGAGATTCGTTCTCGCAACGGAAAGGTCATTATCGTATCAGATGTATCAAGTGGTATTGGTGAAGATGAGATACTTGTCCCAAGTACATTGGAGCAAACAAGTCCAATACTAAACCTTATACCACTGCAGCTATTTGCGTATTATGTTTCTCTTGCAAAAGGTTTGGATGTTGATCGTCCAAGGAATTTGGCGAAGTCAGTTACCGTTGAGTGAGTTTATTTAAAACTGAGTAAATAGTACTGAGGCTGAAAAAATCAGCGTAAATACAAGTGTGTGAATAAGATATTTTCTGTACGAAATCATTTCTTCTTTTCTTGTTGAGTTTACATAGAGAGAAGGTATAAAGACATCTAATACTAGACCAAGTCCAAATCCTTGAATCATATAAAATAACTGCTCAGTGGGAGCGGTGAAAAGATATGAAGCAAGTAATAGAAGTATTCCATAGTGAAGGTGGTGTACTTTTATTCCTAGTTTTTTTCTTGAAGGTACACTTATTACCATTTTTGGCACAACTGCCAAGAGAATCCTTGGTGCAATCATTCCAATTACAAGGAATATAATTAGTATGTAGAGGTTTTCCATATGTGAAGTATATCAGACACAAGAGAGTATGCGTGCGTGGTAAAATTATCTGAAGGGATTATTATTTTTTACAATATATATGGAAATTCTTGCATATTTTGACCTACACACTATTTACCTAATAGTGTTTTCAATTGCGCTCTCTATTGGTTCTGGCGCTGCAGTATTGAGCAGTCTTTTATTTGTAAAAAGTATTCAAAACAAAGAAGTGTCTCCAGATGAGTATCGAATGCTCTATGAATCACGACGTGTAGTTAGGTATAGCATCGTGGCGTATGCATTCTTTGGAATAGGACTCTTTACGCTGTCGGCAGAGGCAATGTTAAGTATCGGGATATTTTATGCGGCAATGACCATTGGGGGAATAATGGTTGCAAATGCTTTCTTTTTTGAAAAATATCATCTACCAAGGATAAAAAATGATATTAAAAATCCCACTAAAAAGAAAACTGTTTCAAACACACTGCTTCTTATAAGTGAAACTTTATCAATTGTGTCTTGGATTTTCCTTGTGTTGCATCATGCAATGTATCGTTTCCCAATTGATTACTTTGCAGCAATGGCATTGTATGTTGCCGCACTTATTGCCGTGGGAGTTTTCTTCTTTGTGAAAACAAGGCCTGTTGTAACAGATGTGGGTAAAAAGTTTCTTAAAAAATCTCTTATGGCGGCTATAGCTTTATTCTTTATTCTTGTTGGGCTTAGCGTTGGAGGTGTTCGGGTTGTCTCAGAACCTTCTGGTCATGAAGAACATCCTTCAGAAGAAAATACTACATATACATTGGAAGAGGTTGGCAGGCATGGAAATATAGAAGATTGTTGGGTTGCTATAGATGGCGCGGTGTTTGATGTGTCGCCTACAGCAGAGAGGTATCCAGATGTATATATTTGTGGAGAAGACTCAACAGAAGAGTACAGAGCGATACGTGCAGAAGGAATTAGTGACAGAGTACAGTCATACCAGATAGGACTTCTTGGATTTACTATTGAGGATGTAGAGTCTCACAACACAAAAGATGCTTGTTGGATTGTTATTGATGACCTTGTATTTGATATGACAGAAGAATCAAGACTGCATCCGGCAGCATTTAATTGTGGAAATGATGTAAGTGATAATTATCACAGGAATCATGGAGATGGCATAAGTGAAAAACAAAAAAGTTTTCAAATTGGCGCTGTTGACGATGGTGTGGAAAGTATTTTTTCTGGAAACCCAACAAATAGCCAAGAAACTTTAAATCCGTATAGGGAGCTGTATGTAAAAGAAGGTTCTTGGGATAATAATGAACTCATTGTTGTTGTTGAGAAAACCCCAGAAAAATTATTGTTTATTGATGGGAAAACACACGAAGAGATTGGACGTATCCACGATATAGGGTTTCAGCCTCATACCTCTGTATATTCTCCAGATGCAGCGTTTATGTACATTATTGCGCGCAATGGGTGGCTTACAAAAATAGATTTAAATACATTAGAGCCAGTAGTTTCTGTGCGTGTGGGGGAGAGCTCTCGAGGAACAGCTCTTACCGATGATGGAAAGTACATACTAATTGGAAATTATATTCCAGGGAATGTAGTTGTTGTAGATGCAGATTCTATGAAGATTTTAAAAGAAATCCCAACAATAGGGGAAATTGATGGAAAAGAAATAGAATCACGAGTGGGTGCAATGGTTGAAGATGGAGACAAGGTAATTGTTGCATTGAAAGATTTAAATAGTGTATGGGTTATTGATACGTCAAAAAAAGATTTTCCTGTAATAGAAAAGTATTGGAATATTGGTAACAATGAGACTCCACTTCATGATGCCTTTTTGTCTCCAGGTGGAAGGTATTACATTGTTGCCTCTATGGGATCAAATACTGTATGGGTAATGGATACAGACACATGGGAGAAAGTCGCAGAGGTTCCTACGGGAGAGACTCCACATACTGGTCCAGGTGCATCGTGGGGCAACAAGGTTTATATTCCAGCCTTAGGTGAAGGACTTATAACAGTAATAGATATGGATACATGGGAGCCTGTTGCGCATATTGAGACTGCAGGACCAGGCTTATTTATTCGTTCGTTTGGAGAAGATCCTTCATATCCATATGTGTGGGCAGAAACAGCATTTGGGGAATTTCATGATGAAATTTATGTTATTGATGCCCGAATAGATGAAATTATAAAAACAATACATCCGGTAGTGGGGGAGAGTTCTTGGCATCCTGAGTTTACAAATAATGGAGAATTTGTATATGTGGTATCACAGACTGCAAATGAGGTAGAAGTCTACGATGCGTGGAATTTTGAGCTTGTGAAGCGTATAGAAGCAGAGACTCCGTCTGCAGTTTCTAATGTTGGAAATCGTATTGAAGAGAGAGGGCTATAAGAAATACCCGAACTCATAATTCGGGCATTTGGGCAGGTTTGCCCGTTTCTTTGTCAATGCAGCCCATTGTAAAGGTTGCAGAGCAAACCGTTTCTTCTCCCTTAGTAATTTTTCCGGAAAAGAAAAGTTTAAATTTTTTAATTCTTGTTATTTCAACAAAGACATCGACATCATCCTCGTCACGCAGTTGTGCAAAATAATTTACATTTACATTGCGTATGAACATTGCTTTACCAACTTCTTTTAGACTCAGCATGTCGACACCAAGCTCTTTTAGAAGCTTTTCTACTTCGGGCCACATAGTTTTTTGGGCTCCTGTGAAGTTGAGGTGCTTGAGTTCTTCGTTGTAGTCTTCTGGAAATTCTTTTCGTATCTCTTTAATACGCATAACATACTCCTTTTTTCTATTTTGACCCTATCACATATAAAAAAATAAGTCTCAAAACTAGAGGGTTTGAGACTTATTTGGCGTATTAGTACTCCCAAGAAAGATACTCTTCTGATTTATTTTTCATGTCTTCATATACCCACACCATTCGATCGAGAAACCAAAGTTTGCCAAATATCACAAGTATAAGACCAAGCAATACTGACCATATATGTAATTCATATAAGCCCCAGGCAAGGAATGGCAATCCACTACCAGTAATTATATTTAATATGGTTATGGCACGCAGATGATGTTGGGGAATAGGCAGTTCATCTTTTCGCAACCATACCCGTTCACCAAAAACTGCTTTTGATGCCCAATGCTTGGTTGTTTTAGGTTTACCAAAAAAACGAGAATTAATCCACGTCCAAAACAAAAGTATGACAACAAGTATCAGGCTATTTAAACCAATCCAGACATGGCTCCATATTGCAACTGCTAGCAACGGCAATATAAAGAAACGACTCCAAACACTCCATTTGTTTGAGTGCTTCATCCAAGTCTCATCGTTTAAACCAAAGAAGTTTGTAACTTTTTTAAGAATTTTCATGTGAGAGAGTTATTTATTCTGCCTCAAATCTTGCCTTATTTTCAACCATCCACTTTTCTTTCTCTGCTTTCATGTCTTCTTCACTCATTCCTTCCTTGCTTTTCATTACATCAGCATGAGCTTCCATATAGTGAGGCATAAGTGCCTTTATCCATCCTTCAAATGTATCGCCTTGAGCTTCGTGTTCACATAGGTCACATTTTAGAGTTTTCATAGTATTGCTTTTTATAGTAGTGGAATAAGTATATCAGAGCTTCAATGAGTAGGTTTGCCTTTGATGAAAATAAAAATCCCCCAAGTTATTCCCATAAAAAGAAATAGCCAGCTCAGTGGAATTAAAAAGAATGGTTCTATTAATGTTCCATCAGTTGCAACTTCTGAGCCTATTGCATTGAAAGAAAGCCATCCAATGAAGCTTGTAAGAATGAGAACAATAGGGATAATGTATTTTTTCATAGAAAAACTAATCATTCTCTAAATCTTTCAAATCTTGAAAAGATTCTCCAAATGAAGTAGTGAAGTCTTTGGGTTTCTTCTCGAGCCATTTATCGAGCTTTGGTATATCAACCCATTTAATTTGTGCAAATTCACCCTTTTCTATGTTGAAGTCTTTTATTTTTATATTTGTTTTATAAAAATACATTTGCACGAAGTATTTAGGGCTTGTTTCAACAAAACGTTTTGGAGCAAGAATTAATTCTTTAGGATCTATAGAAAAACCAAGATTTTCTTCTAATTCTTTTATAATATTGATTTTATAATTTTCACCTTCTCCAACAGTTCCAGACGCAGAAGGCCCCCACTTACCTGAATCTTGTGATTTATTCTTTGTTCGCTGAGCTACAAGTACTTCATTGTCTTTATTTATAAGAAAAATCTCAGATATACGGACGATATCTTTGGGAGACTGGTCGCTTCTCTCTTTGTATTCAAGAAGCTTGTCATTTTTATCTACTATTATTACTCTCATATCATTATCTTTAGTTAATCCAATAGTATATTTGTATGTGCAGTATAGCAAAATCTCCTTAGAAAGGGGGTTTTGCTGTCTGTCTCGCATTAGCAGGCAATTTTCGAAAATTTAATCAGTCTCTAGATCTCGAAGTGTTTCTCTAAAAGAAGCGATAAATTCATTAGGCTTCTCTTCAACCCACTTATGTAGAGTGGGGAGGTCAATCCATTTTACTTGTTCAACCTCATCTTTTTGTATTTTGAAATCTTTCTCTTTTGTATCTGTCTTATAAAAGTACATTTGCACAAAGTACTTATGGCTTGTGTGAGCAAAGCGTTTCGGTCCGAGAATTAGTTTTTTAGGATTTATACAAAAACCAAGCTCTTCCTCTGTTTCTTTTATGGCGTTTATTTTGTAGTTTTCACCCTCTTCAACAGTTCCAGCGGCAGATGGCCCCCATTTGCCGGGATCGTGCACCTTATCAAGTGCTCGTTGAGCGATAAGCACCTCGTCAATTTCATTTATAAGCCAAACGCCAGATATACGAATAATATCTTCAGGATTTCGATCGTTCCCATTCTTATATCTAAGGAAGTTATCGTCTTTATCTACTACTACAACTCGCATATTATTTTAAAAAAGGGTTAGGATCTTCAAAAGTAAGTCTTATGGGTTCTTTTTTAGAGAGTTTGTCCGGATGGGTTCCATATACCATTTCGTAAATCCTTCCTGCCCCACAAAACATGGCGTCATTCCAATCAAAATTAAGCTTTGCAGCAGCTTCTCTCACTTCTTTTTCACTTTTTCCTTCAATTTCAACGAACGGGTCTAGATGCGGCCATGTATCAATGTCTATTTCAACACCATCTAGATCCCAGCGTTCTCGAAGAGTTTCTGAGTAGTTAGTCATTCGTGCTCCAAGGGTAGAGAGGAATTCAATTCCAGCTTCCATATCTGATATTTCAAATTCAATTTCTTTTTGTTGATCTATAGAAGAATTTAGAGGTACATTTTTATACGCCATTGTTATTTTGTCTCCTTCATCTCGTACGCGAGCCCACTCCCAAAAATCTCTTCCAAAGTTTTGTAAGTCAAAATTTACTCGCTTTTGCTTGTATTCAGAGCGGATAAGACTTGCTCCAGCATTTTTAAGAGTTGTGCGGAATTCGTCTTTATCAATATTAATGAATGTTGCTTCGAATTCAGTAATCATTAGAAAGAAGTATACCAAAGTTTGAATGTGGTTTCTGCACGCAAAAACCCAGCTTTTCATCGCTGGGTTTTTAAAATCAATTGTCGCTATTTTATATAAGCTCTGTAAAACGGTCTAATAGCTGCTAATACAGCTACTCCAACATACCAGTACCAATCAAGGCTTAAAACTTGCGGGTAGTATTTTGCAATTAAAAAAGCAATTGCAAAAACACTTAATTTTATAAATCCAATGTCCGCGCCATCTAACTTTCTGACAGTATTGTTTATGAATGTAATGAAACTCATATTTTTAGGATTAATTAATAACTCTAATTATATTATATCAAAAAAGAATTAAATACCGAGCTTCGACTAGTAGATGGTATTAGAACTTATTATCTGTTAGCTTCAAATATATAACCGTCTGGTTTTATTAAAAATAACGAGTCATCCATTGGGTTTTCTATAATCGTTACAGTAGGGGAGTTAGAGTTTATGTCTTCCACAAAATAAATAAAGTAATTTTCTTTATTTTTACCAATCCCATATTCATTTAAGCTCACGTAAAATCTCACAGAACCTCCTTTGCTTACACTTGTTTTAACCTCAATGTATTTTTTATTACCATCTAGATCAAAAGATAGAATGTCATATCCCAAAGAGTCATCGTCTATAGACACACGAGAAACTCTTATTGCAAGATCTTTCTTACCGGCTTCCTCTAAGCATCTCCTTTCAATGCTTAAAACAAGCTCCTCTCCTTTGCTTCCTGTAATTGAGTTTTTCTTATTTCTTGCAACGTGATCAATTTTTTTAGGAGAGTGATGCGTCTTGTCTGTCGTATTAGTTTCGGTTTTTAGTTTTGGTGTTAAGTTTACTTTTTTTATTATTATAGGCTGTGTTTCTTTTGGAACATTAACGTACAATTTTTCAGACTCAAGAGGTATTTCTTCTGAATTATTATCAGTAAATAGTTCAAGCATTTTTTCTACTGAACCATACTTGTCAGTAATACCTTTTACTCGTTCGTTTAATAAGTAAGTAAATCCTTGAACAACATTATTTTCTTTCCACCCTACAGCAGAGTTAAAAACAGAGATTGGCATTGAGATATATTTCATGTTCTTTATAAAAAATACATACTCCCAAGGATTTCCTTGGTCATCCGGTGGCCATAATGTTAAGGCTAGATCAGGGCTGTGCTTTTTAAGGTAAACTTCTCCTGTCATAACAAGCCTTTTGTTGGCGTAGAAAATAACCAAATCTCCATCTTGCATTTTATTCCAAGAGCTAACAGTTCCTTGTCGGTTACCCCAAGCATATACAATTTCTTCTTTAGACAATATAGCCACTTCTTCTGAATCAAGGTGTTTAGATATACGTTTTAAAGGAACTCCATTTTTGATTGTAGATTGGTAATTTTTATGAGATTTTTCACCACTTCTGGGGGCTATAAAGTAATTCATAATTTATTATATTTAGTATGCCTCCCTTTAGATTTACTCAATGGGTATTTTTTATCGTTAGCTTCTAGTTTTTCCATGAAAGCTTTGTATATGTCTATGTTTAGATCATTACTCATTAAAAGAACCCAATATAAAACATCAGCTAATTCATCGGCGACTTCACTTTTTGAATTTTTTAAATACTCCTCAATTTCTTCTTCTGATTTCCATTGAAAATGCTCAAGAACCTCAGAAGCTTCAAGAGCTAAAGAAATAGAACAGTCTTTTGGGTTGTGAAATTGTTTCCAATCACGAGCATCTCTAAAAGAAACAACGGCATCTGTTAATTTTTTTAGGTCAGACATTGTTTGTAGTGTACCAAAAAGTTCTAACTCTAACTTACGGGTATTAAAATAACCCCATGGCTAGGGGTTATTTCATTTTGCTCCGTGGACAGGATTCGAACCTGTGACCTAACGATTAACAGTCGTTTGCTCTACCGCTGAGCTACCACGGAATGTTTTTTACGTTGAATCAACGTCCTGGCATTGTACCGAAAAACCTTTAATTTGCAATATGATATACTCTGCACATTAAATATTAGTTTGTATATACATATGCTTACACTATACGTAAAAACAGGGTGTCCATTTTGTGCAAAGGTAAAGAATGTTATCGCTGAGCTAGAGCTTGAAGATAAGATTGAAGAAAAGAATCTTGCAGATGATGGAATGCTTGAAGAACTCCTAGAAAAAGGGGGACAGCAAATGGTTCCATTTCTTGTAGATGCAGATAGGGACGTGAGTATGTATGAGTCAGCTGACATCATTGCATATCTAAAAGAGCATTACGCAGCCTAATATGTACGTAAAGGTTCGTGCACTTCCAGGAGCAAAGAAGGAGCGGATTATCGAAATGGGTGATCGGCGTGAATTAACTATTCATGTTCGAGAGCCTGCACAGCAAAATATGGCAAATAGGCGTATTATACAGATATTGGCAGAACACTTTTCTGTTCCGTCACGTTCAATTCAGATGTTATCAGGATTTCGGTCACCTAATAAAATATTTTCAATAGATCCATGAATATAACTTTTAAAGGAACAAACTACACTATTACCCCAGACATAGAGAAGCTTTGTACAGAGCGTATACATGCTGCAACACGTTCACTTGGTGCAAAGAAGGACTCAGCGCTTGTAGAGGTTGAGCTTGAGCTTGTAGAAGAGCGAAAGAACAACAATGCGGTATACCGTGCAGAGGTAAATGTGTCTGTAGACGGAAAACTATATCGTGCAGAATCAACACGTCGCTCAATGCGAAATGCAATTAGCGATGTGAAGAAAGGTCTTGGCAATGAGATACGAAAAGATAGAGGGAAGAACAGCTCTATGTTTAGAAGAGGAGGACGGAAAGTTAAATCACTGCTTAGGGGCTTCAAGCGGTAGGTTATATCCGGTAAGTTCGCGATAGCGGACTTCCTTTTTACCTTCAGGTATTACTTTTGTTGGAATAAACTCGTCATTATGAAATGTGGCGTCTGATATTTTTATACGCA
>NVRX02000001.1 GCA_002400985.2 Candidatus Wolfebacteria bacterium | reverse complement strand
CCGAACCAGAAGCGCCTCCAGAATCCCCCGGCATGATTCCAAGTACGCAGAGCAAGTTCCAATTTCCCCAGCTAGCGGTTCGTCCCCTCCCGCCTTGAGTTTCGCGTGCAATTTCATGACCAACTCGATTTCATGGCGTCGATGACGAACCGCATCTCGAAATCTCTCCTCGCACTCAGCGAGGAGAGCACACGCCTGAGCATGATCGATGCTCTCGCTGCGCTCCGGAAGTAAGCTAAGAAGAACGGCAAGATCCGGAGCGAGAGCCTTGGCCTGCTCCTTCCCCCCCGCGGAATACAAGAGCCCATGAATCTCCATGCATCCTTCCACAAGTTCGCTCCAAGGCTCAGGCTCATCACCGAAGCCGATAGGCTCGTCATTCAAAGTCATCGATCTATCTATCCCTTGAACTTGAACTTATGCGGTCCGTATTTATCGTACATTATTTTACCAACCCCCCTATCAAGCATTCTCTGCCAGCGTTCATCCCAATTCTTCTTTGCTTTAGCCTCAGCAGCCTTCTTTTTAGCATTTCTCTTGTTATTTCGGTTTTGCTTCGCCTTCTCTGACTTACGGCAGTGGCCCTTCCCCGGGGCATGACCCGTGTTGGTGCCGTTTCCGGGCCCAGTATCACGCCCCGTGTTCTTCCCACGATCCCCAGTCCCAGGCCTCTTGGGCTTGGACTTGGGCTTCTTCTTGCTAAAGAACCGCTTTAGACCCTTCAAGACCGCCCCCGCGGCCTTCGCCTCTGACCCACCGGGGATCGCACCGAGCAAGTCAACGCCCGCAGCTGCGTAATTTCCTGCCCACGCGTTACTCACCGCACTTCCAATCGATATGAGGTCCCCAACAACGGGGATTGGCTCCAACCATCTCCGAAGCCACCCGCCACCCCCTCTTCACAATCCTGCCCCCTAGGAGGACCCGGGTCATCACCGCCAACCACAGGCCCAAGGCCACCGACGGAGGGCGGGGGTGGGATGTGCCCAGTCGTTATTCCCTGCAACCCAAACGGATCCCCATAGACCGTAGGACTGCTCAAGAACGACGCATACAGACTCATCCCGTCGACATACCCCAGCGGATCCCGCTGCAGCCAGCGCCCAAGCGTCGGCGCAAGATCCCGGTTGCGTGCATGCCAGCCTGACCACACCGTGGACTTCAGCCCTTGGAAGCCACGGTTGTTGCCGCCCACGTTACTGAGCACGCCGTATCCCAACGTCAGCCCGCGATGCGGGGAGCTAGACGCTAGCGTGTGGTCCGTCGCATCTATCGTGCCGTCGAGATTGATGTCCGCCCGAATGTCATAACCTGATTGGGTGTGAGTCGTTCCCTGGAGCGCACTGATCTCGGCCCAATCCTCAGGAGCATTGGCGCCGTCGGCTAGGTCATCGTCCGCCGCTGAGTCCAAGTCCCCTGCTGGGATGCCGAACGCGACGCCATAGGCGCTGTAGCGCGCCATCTCGATCTGGCTGCCATCGTTATCGATGATGGCAACCACGTCATCACGCCAGTTCTGGACGTACCAGTGACGCTCCTCTGCGGTGCCATCAGCTGCCGCATCCCGGTCGCGCATTATCAGACCGTCTTGAGAGCTTGAGCCCCCGAAGCCTGACAGCCCAGCGACCTCGTACACGTACTCATCGATCGGATCAGGATCAGATCCCTGGAACACAGCGATCTCACGCCAAGTCTCGTCGTAGGCGCTGTAGCTCCAAGTGTCGCTGCCATCCGCCTCGCCGCTCCTGTTGGTGTCGAGCAGCACGCCGATCCGGTAGCCCAGGCCATTGTAGCGGTACTCGACGACGACCTTGCTATTGGCCTTGCTCCTTACCCGCCGCAGCCGATTCCAGGCATCGTACTCATAGGTGTAGAGATCGTCGTCGCTCTTGAGGTTGCCGAACTGGTCGTAGTCAAGCCGCAGATCTGGCGTGAGATCGCTGTCCGTATCACGGTCAACGATTTCGTTCGACCGGTTGTGAGTCCGTGCGTCATTGAGTTCGCCCGCCCCCGCGTAAAAACCATCCGCGTCCAAGTCCCGCTTGAACACAGACCAGTTCCCGACCTGGTCTAGCTCCCAGCTCTCGATGCGCTCCTCGTCTGCAGCGGCGATCGCACCGCCCACTACGACACCCTCCGTAAAGGTCTCGATCCGATCAAGGCCATCCAGTTCAATGACGGCCCCGAAATTGGCATGCACGGCGTCGGTGATCGAGGTGATGTTGGAGTTTTCGTCGTACGCGAGCTCTACGTCGTAAAACCCAAGCTCGCCGCCCGTGATTTCCTTCACCCACCGATCGGTCGTCAATCGGTTGAACCGGTCCAAGACCCCGCCGTAGCCAGTGCCGTCCCAGAGCTCGTTCTTGATCTCCGGAGGCAGGTAGGTGGTGCCAACCACACTGGCCTCGCCCAGGTAGTCGTAGTCCGCAAGCACAACGGTCCCGTGCTTCACTCGCGATACGCGGGCGGCCGAGTTGCCGTACCGGCCGTTGCTCTCCAGGTACTTGAAGTTCAGCTGGCCTCCACCTGGAAGCCCCATGTTCTTGCGTCGGATCGTATTCCGACCGCTGGTGCTCTTGGCGTACTCGTAGTCGATCTCGTAGGGAGCAACTCCCGTCCCTGCTGACACGAGGGAGTCGACGTCTTGGGAGAAATTGGAGATGTTGCCCCAGTCCTCGTAGGTGAACTGCACCTCATCCAGGACGTTCCCTCCTGTCGTGGCATCCAACTGACGGACACTTCCTAACCTGCCTAGGTCATCATACTCACGAATAACCCTGCGCACCTCGCCATCAAGGTCCGTGCCGAGAGTCGTAACGACCTGCTCCTTGAGCCGACCAAGATCGTCGCGCACGTAGTCAATCACGCCTGCAGTCTGCCCACTGTGGGCCTCAGACTTGTGGCGAATGATCTCCCCTAGAGCGTTGTATTCGTACTCTTTGAAGTCATGACTGGAACTTGCGTCATAGCCCGAATAGTAGACCTTGTTTAGAAGGTGCCCAGAAGCAACCGACGAAGTGGGCTTGGTCGTACCGTAGAGGTAGAGAGTGATCTGATCGTCACTGCCATCCATCACACCATCCCCATCCAAGTCCGCCCACTGCTCGCTTAGAAGACCGTCCTTGTAGTCGAAGCGCGTGTAGACATCGTGATCCCTGAGGGAAGATGAGATCGGAGTAGAGGCCCCTGTCCAGTTCTCGATTCGAGCTGTAAGCCTGCCCGCGTCATCCCTGAGTCGCTTGTACTTGCGCCCCTTGGGATTGGTGCTGTAGTCCAAGTGGCCATTGTCATTGTAGGCGTACTGGGTGAGCAACAAATCCGACGTCGTGGCCGTTGGCTCGGTGGTGGTAGTCCAATCAAACGAGGGGGGTGTCAGAAAAACGGTGTAAGCGGGGTCGCCGGAAGGGATGCTCTACACCCCCAACAGTGAGGCCCCGATATGACACCCAAAAACAAGAACGACAAGAACAACCTGCTGAGCGACGAGTTGGTTGACCAGCTCCTTGAGGGCTACACGAAGCCCGAAGACCTGATCGGTGAGGGCGGAATCCTGAAGCAACTGACAGGGCGACTGGTCGAGCGGGTCTTGAACGCAGAGATGGCGCAGCATCTCGGCTACGAGAAGAACGACGTGGCGGGCCGTAAGACGGGCAACTCCCGCAACGGCAGTAGGAAGAAGAGGCTCATCACAGACCGTGGCCCGATCGAGATCGAGAATCCACGCGACCGGGACGGATCATTCGAACCTGTGCTGGTGAAGAAGTGTCAGCGCCGATTCGATGGATTCGACGATGTGATTCTCAGCCTGTACGCGCACGGGATGACGGTCCGAGAGATTCAAGGGCACCTCAGCGAGATGTATGGTACGGAGGTGTCTCCGGACCTGATCTCACAGGCGACGGCAGCCGTTGCGGACGACGTCAAGGCATGGCGTGCACGGCCCCTGGAGGAGATCTACGCGATCGTTTACCTGGACGCGATCGTCATCAAGGTACGCGATGAAGGGGTCGTTCAGAACAAGGCGGTTTACGTGGCGATTGGCGTCACAGCGCACGGAAACCGCGAAATCCTGGGGCTTTGGATCGCACAGACCGAAGGAGCCAAGTTCTGGCTACGTGTCCTGAGCGAGCTCAAGGCGCGCGGCGTGAAGGACATCCTCATCGTCTGTGTCGATGGTCTCACTGGATTCCCGGAGGCCATCGAGTCAGCCTTCCCAAACGCGATGGTTCAGACCTGCGTCGTGCACATGATCCGAAACTCACTGAGGTTCGTGGGCTACAAGGAGCGGAAGAAGGTCGCTGCTGATCTGAAGCCCGTCTACAAGGCCATCAACCCCGAGGCAGCTGAGTCCGCGCTGGTGGACTTCGAAGAGAAATGGGGCAACCAGTTCCCAATGATCGCCGAAGGTTGGCGTGGGCGATGGGAGCAGTTCATCCCGTTCCTCAGCTTCCCGGCAGACCTGCGCAAGGTGATCTACACCACCAACCAAGTCGAGGCCGTGAACTCGAGCCTGAGGAGGCTCGTGAAGACCCGCGGGCACTTCCCGAACGACGACGCTGCGCTGAAGCTGCTCTACCTTGGCGTCGAGAAGCTCGAGCGCAAATGGACGCGCGCCATCCCCAATTGGCCCACCATCCTCGGACAGCTCACGATTCTCTTCCCCAACCGACTTCCCAACCTGTAACCTCTGACACGACCCCCCTCCGGCGACCTCGCTTACACCGTTTTCCTGACACCCCCGGCTGGGGCCTCTTGTCGCGAGTTTTCGGCGGTGTCATGGGGCGGCGTCTTGGCGTTAGGGGGCGAGCTGGGCGCTCTGTAGGCTAGGGCAGGCTCTGGGGGTGAGGCTGTTCTGAGGCTGGTGCGGGAAGTTTGCGGCTTAATCTAGATTTCCCTCTATCTGTTGGTCCCAGGATGCCGTAGACCCCGTTACCGCCCGCGATGATTCAACGAACCCGAAGGCTCCTCATTATCACGTTGTTCGCAGCGCTGCAGCTTGTGTC
>NVRX02000004.1 GCA_002400985.2 Candidatus Wolfebacteria bacterium | reverse complement strand
CTTTTTTGTCCGGAGAAGAACTGATGGTAAAATCTCTAGTATTTCCTTTGATATCAAAAGTAATGATTTTACTTTCAATCCAGGCCAGTATATTCGTCTTACAATACCAACCTTAAAAGCGAGTGTTCTCAAAGGAAATACTAGAGATTTTACCATCAGTTCTTCTCCGGACAAAAAAGGAATAATTCAGATAGCATTTAGAAATTCTGATAGTGAATTTAAGAAAAAAATCTTAAAAGCTTCTACTGGGACAAAAATACAAGCGCAAGGACCACTTGGGGTCTTTACTCTTCCAGAAGATTCCAATACCCCAATAGTTTTTGTAGCAGGAGGCATGGGAATCACACCAGCCTTGAGCATTATACGTTTTGTCTCTAGTAACAAAACAGGGCACAATATTCATATTGTATACGCAAACTCGAGTATGGAACGTGCAGCATATATTAAGGAAATACGATCCATTGCAAAAAATAACTCTAACATTCAACTTACGGAGAAAATAGGACGAATAGACGCAGAGTTTATTAAAAAAAGTGTGGAATACACTGACAAAACACTTTGGTATCTTTGCGGTTTGCCAGAAATGGTATTTGCACTATCAAAAAATATTCCTAGAGTTCTTGAAGTTACTGATCAAAATATACGTATAGAAGAGTATGTGGGTTACCAAAAGAATAAGACTAATTATAAAGTTTTTCCTTCTGTAAAAAGCGAAGATATAGAACTTACAGATGAAAATGTTATGTCCGATAAAAATCTTATAAGCTCGTTGCTTGATGCTATTGGGCAAGGAGCTCTAGTTGCAGTAACAGATACTCAAGGAACAATACAATATATAAATAAGAAGTTTATTGAAGTAGCAAAATATTCTAAAGAAGAGTTGGTAGGACAAAATCACCGCATATTAAAATCAGGGTTTCATTCCCCAGAATTTTATGAAGAACTATGGAAAAGTATATCTTCTGGAAAAAGATGGCAGGGTGAAATAAAAAATAGAGCTAAAGACGGTACATTTTACTGGGTTGATACTACTATTACTCCAATACTTGATGATCAAAAACGGATTAAGCAGTATATAGCTGTACGATTCTTAATATCAGACAAGAAAAATCTAGAGGAGAATGAGAAAATAAACAAAAGTATTCTAGAAGATATTGCTGCAGAAAAAGAAAAAATGAGTACTATTCTGGAAGGTATTGGAGATGGTGTATTTGTTGTTGATAATGATCTCAATATTATTGTTTATAATAATACCTCTGCTTTATTATCTGGCTTTACAGCGAAAGAAGCTATTGGAAAGCCGTATGGTGAGATACTACGTTTTGTATATGAAAAAGATGGAAAATTAAATGACAAATTTATTAAAGAAGCCTTTCGTACCGGAAAAATCCAAGAGATGGAAAATCATACAGAACTCATAAGAAAAAATGGAACCAAGGTTACTGTGGCAGACTCGGCTACACCGCTTAAAAACGAGATCGGAGAAGTAGTTGGTGTAGTGGTAGTGTTTCGTGATGTAAGTGAAGAGAGAGAAGTTGATAAAGCAAAAACGGAATTCGTATCTCTTGCATCCCACCAACTTAGAAATCCTCTTACTTCAATTAGTTGGTATGCTGAAATACTTCTCTCTGGTGATGCTGGCAAACTTAATAAGGAACAAGAAGATTTTATTAATGAAATATATAGAGGTAATCAAAGAATGATTAATTTGGTTAATGCACTCCTTAATGTATCAAGAATTGATTTGGGTACATTTGCTATAGATCCAAAGCCAACAAATCTCATAGAAATAGCAGAGAGTGTTGTACACGAACTTACTCCACAAATAAATAGAAAGAGCCTAAACCTAGAAAGCTCTTATGAAAAATTACCTCTAATTGATATAGACGTTAACCTTACACGCATCATTTTCCAGAATATTTTTTCAAATGCTGTTAAATATACACCGAGCAATGGAAATATTTCAATTACTATTAAAAAGCGAGATACGGATGTACTTATCAGTGTGTCTGATACTGGATATGGTATTCCAAAAGCACAACAATCAAGAGTATTTGAAAAACTTTTTAGGGCGGATAATATACAGGAGAAATACGTAGAAGGTACCGGACTAGGACTCTATCTGGTTAAATCAGTCGTAGAGATGGCAGGTGGAAAAGTTTGGTTTGAATCAGAAGAAAACAAAGGCTCAACATTTTATGTCACAATACCTCTCTCTGGTATGAAAAAGAAGAAAGGAGCAAAAGGCTTAAGTTAAGCTTTGATTTCAAAGTCATACTATACACACACTTACTTTGCGTGAAGTTTTAATTTGCGGAGAGTATGGGATTCGAACCCATGAAGGGGGTTAGCCCTTACTTCGTTAGCAGTGAAGCGCCTTCGACCACTCGGCCAACTCTCCAGTTACGACACAGTATCATTTCTATACTTCTTTCGCTACAGTTTTTACTATACACATAGAGTACTTTTTCTTTACCTTCTTTCAACAAGTGTATCTGAGTGCACAAAGACTCTCTTAGGTATTGACATAAGTCAGTATTAGAAGTATAATACTATCAACCTTAATTTCAATTACAGGAGATACAAATGGAAATCTGGGTATTAAAGTCCTTCTTAATTATGGGGGCAATGTGCATGTTTATACTTTTAGTGCCATTTATGGCAAAGAACTTCAACATTAGTCCGGACATTACTATATTTATATGGCTGTTTGGCTCAAGTGTTGGCATCTGGTTCTTTTCACCAAATGTAAGTATCGAGAGTTTGTCGAATCAGTGGCTACCAGTCATTGTTCTACTTGCCATCGGTCTTACTATCGGCGCATACGCAAATCTAGCGCTGGGTCGGGTTGTGCTCGAAGCACCAAACCCTGCCCTACCGTTTGCTATTGTAAATGCTGCATCAGCAGTTGTGTATCTACTCTCCGCCATCTTGGCAGTTTTGGCTGCAAAATGGTTTGGAGTTGTTGAAATCACACTTCGTGGATGTATCGGCATTACTATTGTGCTTGTCGGCCTCTATCTCGTCTCAACAGGCAATAGACCTGTAATAGATGCTTAAAAAACATAAACAAACTCATTCATGCTCCTCATTTTTTGAGGGGCATTTTTTATACAAAAGTTCTAAAGGTATACTTACTCTAATGAAGCCAAATGATCTCATAACAAGCATTTCTCCCCGAATGACAGAAGCGAAGAAGAAGGCACTTAAACGCCTTGGTCTTGAGACTTTGCAAGACCTTTTGTATTACTTCCCTGTGAGGTATGAACACACGAGTGATATATGCCCTATTGGAGAGCTTGTACATGGCGAAACAACCATGATATATGGGCACATTAAAACCGCAAAGACAGGAAAGACATTTAAAACCCGAAGACCTATTGCAGAGGCTGTTATTGAAGATGACACAGGAACTATAAAAGCACGGTGGTTTAGCCAGCCATACATAGCAAAAATGTTACATCCTGGCATGTCTGTAAAAGTAATTGGAAAAGTAACGGGAAGTGAAGGAAAGTATTATCTTGCCAATCCAAAAATAGAGCCTGCACATGTAGAAAGCACTCTTTCTGAAGAAGGATCAGAAGATACACACTACCCTGTCTATCCTGAGACAAAAGGTATTACATCCTTGTGGATATTTCATAGTGTTAAAAAGATAATTGCGGGAGGAGTATTAGAAAGCATGTCTGATCCAATACCTAAAGCACTTCTAAAGAAATATAATCTTCCGAAGCTTGAAACTGCTTTGATATGGATGCACATGCCACAAAAGCTGACGCAGTCTCAAGCGGCACGAAAGCGTCTTGCCTTTGAAGAGGTCTTCCTTATACAGACACTCATGCAAAAGAACAAAAGAGGAGCTGAGGAGCAAAAGGCTCTTCCGGTAACAATAGACAGGAAAGCATTGCAATCTTTTATTGATTCCTTCCCTTTTACCCCTACAGACTCACAAACAAATGCCATAAATGATATTGTTGATGATTTTTCAAAGAACCATCCCATGATGCGCCTTGTTGAAGGAGATGTAGGGTCTGGAAAAACAGCTGTTGCTGCCGCAACCACATACATGGTTGCTACATCACGCCCAAGCGGGCAAAACTTTGGAAACCTACAAGTTGCCTACATGGTTCCTACCGAAATACTTGCAAAGCAACACTTCAAAACATTCATTGAGTTTTTTAAAGATCATCCTATAAAGATTGGACTCATTACAGGAAAGGAGTGCTACAAATTCCCTTCTAAAATAAATGGTGAGATAGCAACACGTATTTCAAAGCCGCAGCTTACAAAGTGGATAGCAAATGGAGAAATACCTATTGTTATTGGTACACACGCCATTATTCAAAAGAAGGTGGAGTTCAAGAATCTTGCATATGCCATTATTGATGAACAGCATCGCTTTGGAAAAGTACAGAGGCAGAAAATAACCCGAAAAGATACGATTGCCCCTCACCTGCTCTCAATGACTGCAACTCCCATACCGCGTACTCTTGCCCTTACTATTTATGGAGACTTAGACCTTACACTTATTGATCAAATGCCATTGGGGAGAAAACCGATAATAACCAAGGTGGTGAAGGAAAAAGAGAGAGACAGTATGTATGAGGATGTACGTACAGAGCTCAAAAAGGGCCGCCAGGCGTATGTTATATGTCCACGCATAAATGAACCTGACCCTACAAAAGAACGAGCTCTCATCGCGAAATCAGTAACTGCAGAATGTGCTCGTCTGAGTACAGAAGTATTCCCTGAATACACTATAGAAATGCTTCACAGCAAGATGACTCCTATTGAGAAGGAAGAGATCATGGGCCGATTTGAAAAGAAAGAAATAGATATACTTGTTGCCACATCTGTAATTGAAGTGGGTGTAAATGTACCCAATGCCACCGTTATTATTATTGAGGGAGCAGAGCGCTTTGGACTTGCACAGCTTCATCAATTACGAGGACGTGTTATTCGTTCAAACCATCAAGCATATTGTTTTGTGTATCCTGAAAGCTTTGGCAAAACTACCGTAAAGCGTCTTGAAGCACTTACTACGGCAAAGAATGGATTTGAGCTTG
The DNA here is from genome assembly GCA_002400985.2 of Candidatus Wolfebacteria bacterium. Lineage (GTDB taxonomy): Bacteria > Patescibacteriota > Minisyncoccia > Phycocordibacterales > Phycocordibacteraceae > Minusculum. Next base: position 202,925 of record NVRX02000004.1, on the reverse strand, counting down.
CAGAGTATGATCTTGGTATCAGAGGTGGAGGAGAGCTGTACGGACGCCGACAATGGGGAGTGTCTGATGTTGCTATGGAGGCTTTGAAAAACTTAAAGATGGTTGAGGCTGCACGAAAAGAAGCAAAAGCGCTTATTAAAAAAGACCCCACGCTTTCAAAACATCCTGTTATTAATTCTTATATTAAAACAAAAGCAGAGGACCTTCATTTTGAGTAGTTCCATTTAGACAGCAAATTGAGTATAGTAGACAGGCTCCCACCCGTAGCTCAGTGGTTAGAGCGCCGAGCTTATACCTCGGTGGTCCCAGGTTCGAATCCTGGCGGGTGGACACGATAATAAAAAACGTTTCAACAGTATGCCTTGTGCTGTAACACCGTTAATCTTTGATTGAGATTATATACAGATACCAAGTAAAGCCTAATATATTTTTCGTCAATAGTTTAAATGTAAGCCCTTTTTCATTGAGTATTTTTTCTACTTGTATTCGGGCTTGTTCAGCAAAAGAACCCCAGGGTAAATAAATTTTACCTTCTTTGTTTAAATATTCTTTTACGTCTGTCAGAAATTTCTTAACAGTAGAATCAACATCTACACCTTGTTTACTCCACACACTTTCAGCGATTGGTATATTTGCAAATATATAATCAAAATTTTCAGAGACACCATCTAAGAGGTTTGTTTTTACAAAATCTATCTTCCCTTCAAGTCCATTTTCACGAGAATTAAATGTTGCATTTTCTATTGCCTTTTCTGATATGTCTGTAGCAACTACTTGAGCTCCACGACTTGCAGCAACTAAACCAATCACCCCTGTTCCTGTGCCAACATCTGCAATTGTTTTATCTGCAACATCTGGTAAGTTATCCAAAATCATTGATGCCGAATAACTAATTGAAGGATCTGGCGTAAACACCCCATCTTCTATCAAAATAGTTAGTCCGTCGAAATCAAGCGAGTATGGCTTGTGATTCATCAATATATCCCATCCGTCATGATTCTTTTTGTTCATGTTTATTTATTCCTCCTTCTTCTTGGGAGTAATACCATTTGCAATAAGAATGTCTTCAAACTCTTTTCTCTCTAGTGTTTCTACCTCAATAAGCTCTTCTGCAATAGCAATAAGTACATCTTTATGTTTTGTAAGCACTTTCTTTGCTACTTTCTTTGCTCCAGTAATTATCTTTGATACTTCTCCATCAATAAGAGATGAGATTTCTTCAGAATACTCTTTTGGATTTACTCCCGTTCCAAAGATTGGTTTCCCTCCATCACTTTCAAGTGCTACTGGCCCTACTTTTTTACTCATACCCCATTTTGTAACCATGTTCCGAGCAAGATTGGTAAGTACCTGAAGATCATTTGAAGGCCCTGTAGTAAGGTCTCCAAATATCATCTCCTCTGCCACGTACCCTCCGAGTGTTACGGCGATATCATCATGGAACTCTTTCTTTGAATGCATCTTCTTATCTTCAAATGGAAGATTGAGTGTATACCCTGCCGCTCTCCCCCTGGAAATAATAGATATCTTGTGTACTGGGTCAGAGTGTTCAAGCACTGAAGCAACAAGTGCATGACCCGCTTCATGATATGCAGTTATTCTTTTCTCTTTTGGACTTAGGATATGACTCTTTCGTTCAGGCCCAAGCATTACCTTTTCAACAGAACGAATGAGGTCGTACTGCGTAATTGTCTTTCTGTTTTCTCTTGCTGCGAGAATTGCTCCTTCATTCATAAGAGACTGAAGATCTGCTCCAGAGAACCCAGGTGTACGCTCTGCGATTACAGAAAGATTTACATCGTTATGAAATGGTTTCTTTCGTGCGTGAATCTTTAGAATTGCCTCACGGTCCTTCCTGTCTGGAAGATCTATCGTTACCCGCCTATCAAATCGTCCTGGTCGAAGGAGCGCTGGATCAAGCACATCTGGCCTGTTGGTTGCAGCTATTACAATTACCTTGTTATTTGGTTCAAATCCATCCATCTCTACAAGAATCTGATTGAGTGTCTGCTCCCTCTCATCATTTCCTCCACCCATACCAGTTCCCCGAGACCGCCCTACAGCGTCTATCTCATCGATAAAGATAATTGCAGGTGCTCTCTGCTTTGCCTGCTTAAATAGATCTCGCACTCTGGATGCACCTACTCCAACAAACATCTCTACAAACTCAGATCCTGAGATAGTAAAGAACGGAACACCTGCTTCCCCTGCTACCGCTCGAGCGAGTAATGTTTTTCCGGTACCTGGTGCTCCCATAAGGAGGATTCCCTTTGGAATACGCGCTCCTATATCAAGAAACTTCTTTGGGCTCTTCAAAAAATCTACAACTTCAATGAGTTCTTCTTTTGCTTCTGCTGCTCCTGCAACATCCTTAAACGTTACACTTTGGTTTTTATCCCCTGGGTCAATGATTCGCGCTTTGCTCTGTCCAAATGACATTGCCTGCATCCCTGCTCCTTTTACCTGTCGCGTAATCATCCAGAAAAGAAATACAATAAATATAAGAGGAATAAGGAATGGCCCAAGTGTACGAAGCCAAAATCCAAATCCACTTTCTCTTGTAATATCAATAGTTACCGCAACAAGCTTTTCCTTTGGCACTCCATAGTTTGAAAGTGTTTCTGTTATTGCTGTCCCTACCTCCTTCTTAGATATCTTGTCTTCCCCTTCTTCTAGGTATGAAATAGTAAGATTATCCCCAGACACTTCAATAGACTCCACAATACCAGCGCTTACATCGAGTGCTACTTGTGAGAGTGCTATCTCTTCTTTTTGTGTTGAATCTCCAATAAATACCGTAAATACTGCCATTAGAAAGAATATTCCTGCAATAGCCGTAAGCATATTAGAGCTAAATGAAGGTATTTTTGGTGTTTTCTTTTTCCTCTTTACTTGCTTTTTCTGGGGCTTACTCATAGGGTGCTATTATACACAACGACACATATCTGACTATGGCAACGCTTGTTAAAAACAAAAAAGCGCATTTTGATTTCGAAATTCTTGAGGAGATTGAAGCAGGAGTAGAGCTCCTTGGAACTGAAGTGAAAGCGCTTAAAAGCAATTTAGGGTCACTTGTGGGTGCACGAGTGGTTGTTCGTGGTGGAGAAGCACTCCTTATTGGCGCAACCATACCCTCATACCAGCCAAACAATACTCCTGAGAACTATGACCCAGAGCGCACACGAAGACTCCTTCTCTCTAAAAAACAAGTATTGGAGGTGCAAAGTGCAGAAGAAAGTGATGGTTTGACTACCATTCCTTTATCATGGTATAATAAAGGAAGGTTGGTAAAGCTTTCAATTGGAATTGGACGTGGTAAAAAGAAGGCAGATAAGCGGCAAAAGATAAAAGCTCGTGATATTGCCAGAGACATTGGAAGAGCATTGAAAGCTCGCACACGATAGTCATTCACGGAAAGCACAGTATATGTAGTGTGTTCCCCGGGGATGATCGGCTTCGACATTCTTGTACCTTGATACTACGCGACATCGTAAATGCTCACTGATACGTTAAAAGCGTGAGCAAAATATAAATGCAAAAAATACATTTGCACGTGTACTTTCACCTCTTCAAATGGGTGACTTCGCATTCGCCCGCGTTTAATCGCAGCGGCTTACGTACGCAACTTTTCTTGTGAGGAGTGTACGCTAAGGTTATAACGCAAGATCGGAGAAAATGTGTGCTCAACATTTTCCCTTAACTCTTAGAGCTCGACGTGACTGGGTTTTGTCTACTTCTTACCACCACGTTTAAATCCCTGAAGTAGACTATGTGTCGTAGAAGTATTATTGAGAGCATTTATGGACGCGGGTTCGATTCCCGCCGTCTCCACAACTTGACAATACGCCAGAAATGGTGTATTGTTTTTATATTCTTAAACAAGGGAGTCTAGAATGACTAAACAAACAAATGAAGACCAGGACTGTTTTATTCCTGGCACAAGTTATGATTTCTTACCCGCCCTGACCACGTATTGTATTCCAGTAAGTGGTGGTGAGTGGAGTCAAAAATCATTCTCACACGGATGGTGCCTCAAACATGAGGGGGGTCGTAGATATGCGTTCCAAGGGAAACCAAGGGATGAGCAAATCGAACACTACTTCCATGTTGAGTGGGGCAAGGGTAGTGTTGCTAAAGATGCACCACCCAAACACCTTCGGGTGGTAAAATAAAAAAGAAGTTAGAAAAACCCGAGCGCTATGCGGCCGGGTTTTAAAATACCTTCTACCTTTCTCTACTTAGCCATTATTCAAACCGAACAACGATCTTGTCTCCTTCCTTCATTTGATATGTTTCAAATTCAAGATTCTCTTCTCCGTTTACTGTCATAAACACAGAACCTTCTTCTCCATTTATGTTTTCAAAGATTTGAGTACTTGAGAAATCTTTCTTCCAGATATCAAAAAAGTTTCCAAGCTCTGTGTCTTTTAATGTCACCCTTCCATCAAATTCCATGTGAATAATACCTGGCTCTCCAGTATGCGTATGCATTGGACTATGTCCGCCAACAAGTCCTATATTTGCAGGTATCTCAAACTTTTCACCTTCTATATAAATTTCTAACTCTGGGTGCCAATGTATTCCATTTGTAGAAAGTACGTCTGGATCATTTGCTCCCGCTGATCCTGCCCACCAAAGCAACCCCACTATTGTCGCAAATCCCGCTATTGTTATTAGTATACTTTTCATATTTTTATATTTATGACTGTGCGCCTTCAATAATTCCTAATGTTCCCATGAATGTCCCCACTTCAGGGAGTCGCTCTGCTCGAGATGGCCCATGCTGTCCATTTATAGCTTCCTCAAAGGCAGTAGACTCTCCGCACACCCTAATAAGTGCATCTTCTCCTCCTGGATGCTTCCCTACCCAATCGGTAATATCATATACAGAGCCTGCATATGATACCCAACAATCAGACCCTGTATTGTGTGCTGCAAGTGTTTCCTCAGAAATCATTGAAACTATGGTGTTTGGTACAGATTCTGTACTCTCTGCAACAGTCTCTTGCCCTGCCTCTGTAGATACATTAAACACCTCTAAACCACTTGATCGCCAAATTAAAAGACCTCCTATAATAACTACAATAAATACCGCTATGGTTATGGTTGCTTTGTTCATATACAAAACAGTATACCTCATAAAAATACGTTGCTATTGCATACCCCACATGCTATAGTCCTAGCCACAATCCAACGCTTTGAAAAATAACCGACTTAGAATAAATAACGAGATACGCGCGAGAGAACTCCGCGTAATTGGCGCAGATGGCGGCAATTTAGGTGTTATTACACTTGAGGTTGCTCTAAAAGCGGCAACAGATGCTGGCCTTGATCTTATTGAGATTTCGCCAAAAGCGAAGCCACCTGTTGCAAAAGTTATGGATTTTGGAAAATTCCAGTACGAACAGAAGAAAAAGGACAGCGCAATGCGTGCAAAGAGTAAGCCAACAGAAACCAAGAGTGTCCAGGTAAAAATGGGTACTGGCGAACACGACAAAATGCTTAAAGCAAAACGTGCCGCAGAGTGGTTAACTGAAGGACACCGCGTAAAAGTGGAACTCTTCCTTACCGGGAGGTACAAATACATGGATCAAGCACTCCTTCGTGGAAAGCTTAACGATTTCATGAAAATTATCCCTCATGCATTCAAGACCGCTGACCAAGTTCGTAGAATCCCCAAAGGATTCGTAACGGTAATAGAGAGAGAAACACCAAAGAAAAAACATGAAGACAAACAAATCATTCACAAAGAGGTTCAAGGTAACAAGGACGGGAAAGATAGTGGGAAGGGCTAAAGGTCAAGACCACTATAACGCTAAGGAAAGTCGAAAAACTAAAAGTGCAAAGCGTAGACGAGTCTTGGTACCTATGACTAATAAAAGTAAGGCGCGGTTTTTACCTCGCACATAATTTTTAATATTATTTACTATGGCACGAGCAACATCAGCAGTAGCACGAAATAAGCACCGAAAGGAAATCCTTAAGAGAACTAAGGGTTTTATGTGGGGGCGAAAGAATAAGGAGCGACAAGCTAAAATTGCTCTATATAAAGGAGGTGAATTTGCATTTGCACACCGAAAGAAAAAGAAGAATGATTTCCGTAGACTTTGGATCGTGCGGATTAATGCGGCAACACGAGCACTTGGGTTTGGTTCATATAGCAAACTTATCAATACTCTAACCAAGAAAGAGATAGAGTTGGACCGAAAGGTTCTTGCTACTCTTGCAAAAGATAAGCCTGAAATATTCGAAAGATTTATTAAAGAGATCTCATAACAAAAAAGCGCCGTGTGGCGCTTTTTTTAATCAAGTGTGTAGGTCTTCCCTTTCTCAGGAACAATAGCTTTCACATTTAAGAAGTCATGCAGTCTTTGTGCCAGAAAGCCTGCAGGGCCTGGCTCTCCCATGGCAACAAATACTTTTGTAAGTGTTTTACTTGTATGAGAAACAAACTCTACAAGATTGTCTCTATCAGCATGTGCTGAATATCCAGAAAGTGTTTCTATTGTTGCTTTTACTTTCACATCTCTATTGAAGATACGTACTTTCTTTCCTCCATCCTGCAATACTCTTCCCATACTTCCTGCAGACTGATACCCAACAATCATGAGTGTGCTTGCGGGATCACTTAGATTTTGTAGTTCATGATGTTGAATACGTCCTCCATGACTCATTCCTGCTCCTGCGATAATAATCTTTGGATTTGGAGTGTGCGCAATTGCTTTTGAAGCATCTTTTGATTCTGTCTTCTCCAAGAAAGAAAAATCAAAAATGTTTCCTTCTTTTGCAATCTCTCCTTGCAATGACTGCTTGAGCTCTTTGCTGTATTTTTTATATAAATGAGTAACCTTTATCGCAAGTGGCGAATCAAGAAATACTGGCACCTTTGGTATTTCCCCTGCCTCCATCATGTTTGAAAGCTTGTATAACAAAATCTGTGTACGTTCCATAGAGAAGGCAGGAATCATGAGCACTCCCCCTCTCTCCATTGAACGCGTGATGATTTCCCTGAGTTTTTCTTCTCGATGCTCTATATTTTCATGAAGCCTGTCTCCGTACACGCTCTCCATAATCAAATAGTCTGCATCTGTAATAACTTCAGTGTCAGGCAGTAGTGGTGAAGGAGAGTTTCCAAGGTCTCCGGTAAACACATACACCTTATCTGTACGTGCGTGGGTAATACGCGTAATAGCAGATCCTAAAATGTGTCCCGCATTAAAGAACTCAAACGTAAAATCTCCAACTGAAAACTTTTCATGATAATTCTTTGCGTCTATCTTTGCGAGAAGCCCTTGTACATGATCTCTCTCATACATTGGAAATAGATTTTTTCTTTCTGCTTCTCTCCGTAAAATACCCTCACTATCTACAAGCATTATTCCCATAAGGTCTTCTGTTGCATGTGTACAGTATGCGACACCGTTAAACCCATCCTTTATAAGCTTTGGCCCACGCCCAATATGATCTAAGTGTGCGTGCGTAAAGACAACGGCATCAATTTCTTTTGGATCGTATTCAAAATCATCATAGTTACAGTGGTCACAAAATTCTTTTCCCTGTGTGAGCCCACAATCAATAAGAACCTTTGTTGTGCCATCTGATAGTAAAAAGTTAGATCCTGTTACGGTTCCTGCTCCTCCAAAAAATCCAACTGTTATTTCCATATCTTTATTCCACTATATACCACTAAGGCTCCTAAGGTATCCATTATTAAATCAATGCTTGTATCTACACCATCCCATGCCCCATCATACAGACCAAACATCCACTCAAATACTTCCCATCCAATCCCTATCCCTATAAGAGTAACGAGCAGTGTGGCTGCAAATGAAACCCCAAGCCTGTCAGAAATAATAAATCCTATTCCTCCAATCATCATTCCCCCAAGAAAGTGCATGAAAATATCAAACCACCACCATTTCCAGTATAAAAACTCTGCAAGTGCAATATCCTGCAAGATTGAAATCATCAACGCAAGAATAAGAACGGTAATAAGCATTTTCATTCGCATATATGAAAACTGTACCACGAAAAAATCCGCCGTATGGCGGATACTTTCGACGAGGCTGTTCAGTAAAGCAACTCTGTATTTCAGGTGGGTCCCCTCAGTTATATTTGTAACAACATAACGATTCGGGCTCCCTATTGTTGCTTAGTTGCATTTTCGAACAACCTCTGTGTACAGTATACCATTAGAGTATTTTGAGTATTATTCATCTACACCATACCGTTTGAAGTCAAAGATTTCTTTATCTCCAAACCAGAACTTTATTTCATGCTCTGCTTCCTCTGGAGTTTCAGATGCATGTACCAGGTTCATAACTGCTCGCTTCTCTGCATTTGCGAGTGCAGGAGAGTCATTTGAAAAGTCTCCTCGGATAGTTCCCATATCAGCCAAGATTGGAAGTGTAGGTCCACAAATCTTTCGAACCATGTCCACTGCGTGTACACCTTGCACCACCATTCGCACAAGAGGAGCTGAAACCATGTAGTCTACAACCCACTTTCGTATCTCTGGACCAATCTCTGCAGGATCATCTGTCCCATAATCAACGATTGGATCAAGGTCATACTTTGCGTATGTCTGAAGTGTCTTCTCTCCAAGTCGTGTAATCCACGCTTCATCCTTTGGATAGTGCTCGTCAATCTGATCCTTTGTTGGTTGGAACATCTCAAGAGCAACGATCTTTAGGTCTCGTTGTTCAAATCGTTTGATGATTTCACCGATAAGTCCCTTACGAACTCCATCAGGCTTAACCATTACGTATGTTTTTTCTTGTTTAAAATTCCTTTGCATATGTGAGAAGTATACGGATTTTCTACTAAAAATCTATTCGTTATCTCTTCGGGTAACAACGATAGGGTCTCCGTCTGTAATAACAAGTGTATGTTCAAAGTGCGCACTCTTCTTTCCGTCCTTTGTTGTTACCGTAAAGCCATCATCATGAAAATGTACCCCTCCTTTTCCTAAATTAACCATCGGTTCAAGTGCAATAACCATACCCGCCTTTAATTCTGCACCTTCTCCTGGATTTCCAAAGTTTGGAATCGTTGGTTCTTCGTGGACCGCATATCCAACTCCATGTCCCGCAAGTTCTCGAACAAGCCCATACCCTCTCTCCTTCACAAACTCCTCTACAGCGTGTCCAATGTCTCCAATGGTATTTCCTGCACGTGCGGCCTTAATAGCTCGGTAGAGAGCCTCCTTGGTAGTCTGAACGAGTGCTGTAATCTCTTTGTCTACCTCTCCAACGATAATAGTGTATGCAGAGTCTACAAACATGCCTTTATGCACGAGGCCGGCATCAATACCTACAATATCTCCATCCTTTAGGATAACTGGTTCTACGTTTGGAATACCGTGTACCACCACGTCATTTACTGAAACACACAGACTTGCAGGATATTTTGTATCTGCCCAATCTGGCTTATATCCTAAAAATGCTGCGGTATCTCCAAATGACTCAATCTTCTCTTCTGCAAGATCATTGAGTGTATCTGTAGAGACTCCTGCTTTTACGTGAGCACCTGCATATGACAAAACCTCTGCAAGGTGTTTTCCTGCAACTTTAAGAATTTCTATTTCCTCTGGTGTTTTTATTGTAATCATTGAATTTTTTTCCAAACTTCCTCTGCAATTTCCTCAATAGTTTTTTCTCCGTCTATATCAATAAATGTTGTGTTCTCTTTAAAGAACTCTATTGCCTGTGATGTGTGATCTTTGTATTCTTTGAGTCGTGTATCAACGCTCTCCTCATCTCCTCTATTTTCTGTGTTCTTTCGTGCATCTACACGCTCTTGTGCTACTTCGTCAGAAATATGTAAATTTACTACCGTAAATGATCTGTCTACCCACTGCAAAGCATTGGTCATCATCTCCGCTTCAATAGGCCTCCTTGCAAATCCATCAAGTACTACTACTGTGTCTTTCTTTAGGGGAAGGAAGACGCTATAAAAGATATACACCATCACTCCATACGGTACGAGCCTCCCGCTATCAATATCTTCTTTTACTTTCTTTGCAGGAAGTGTGTCTCCTTCTGCAAATGCTCTGAGCGTTGCACCAGCACTTATAAATGTTGCACCGAGTTTTTCAGCAAGCATCTTTGCCTGCGTTCCTTTCCCAGCCCCTGGCTTACCAGTGAAAATGAAGGTGTTATTCATGCTTCGAGTGTACGGCAGAATCTACGAAACTGCAATTTAATATTCGTTCAAAGAAACCTGAGCATCAATCTTTCGTACTACATCCAAGATAACAGATACGGCAATAAGAAGTGCTGTTCCTCCAATAACAAGTGTCGAGATTCCTGTAACTCCCTGCACAATAATAGGAACGATAGCAATGAGTCCAAGGAATACAGCTCCAGGAAGAGTTATTCTTGTTGCAACATTTGCCAAGAACTCTTCTGTTTGAATACCGGGNCGTACTCCAGGAATAAATGCTCCTGATTTTTGTAGATTCTCTGCAACGCGTGATGGTTCGAAGATAATTGCAGTATAGAAGTATGTAAAGATCACTACAAAGAAGAAGTATAGAGCTCCATAGATCCACTGATTTGCTAGTCCATTTATAATAGCTTCCATTATCCCTGTTCCAGGACCACTAAGTGCAATTGTTATGTTTGCAACTGTTTGTGGAACAAGAAGGAGTGAAAGTGCGAAGATAATAGGGATAACTCCAGCTTGGTTAATACGAATAGGAAGGTATGTCTGCGCTCCAACCTCTGCAGCCTTTCCTCGNAGNTGTTTNGCATGNGTAATNGGNATTGGTCGTTCTGCNTCTGTAACAAGAACCACCGCATANACAACTGCNGCNGCAATNANTCCAAGTCCAAGNTANGCAGGAATCTGCTCTGGAGTGAATGAGAAGANNGCTTGTGAAATTGCNCNTGGAAGNGCNGCCACNATACCTGCNAAGATAATNAGTGAAANACCATTTCCNATACCATACTCACTCATAAGCTCNCCAATCCACATAAGGAATATTGAACCTCCTGCAACAATTGAGACGTTTGCAACAAGGAGTAGNGGNGTGAGTTGCTCNANNATACCCTGGCTTTGCAGCAAGAATATAAANGCAACTCCCTGCATTACTGCNAATGGCACNGTNAGCATTCGGCTCCACTGNACAAACTTTGCTCGTCCTANCTCACCATCTTCAGTNTGCATTGCCTTCACNTGTGGGAATACCACAGTCATAAGCTGCATNATNATTGAAGANGTAATGTATGGCCCTACTCCAAGAAGCATGATTGAAAGGTTTGAAAGCCCTCCTCCAGAAAGAAGGTTNAGGAATNCTANNAANTCATTGTTTGCAAAGAANTTNTCAAGCGCAAACACGTTTACTCCAGGAATTGGAATNGTTGCAAGTGCACGNTATGCAATAAGAGCAATAAGTACAAAAAGAATACGATTTCGAAGCGTGCGATCTTTGAATGCCCGTAAAAGTTTTTTTAGGAATGTAGAAAACATATATTATACAATAGTACCACCCGCTTTTTCAATTTTCTCCTTAGCTGATGCTGAGAATGTGAACTTCTCAAACTTGAAAGACTTTGTAATCTCTCCGTTTCCAAGGATTTTAACCTTTGGAACTCGTCCNGTGATTTTCCTTACAAGCTCTGCATCAAGAAGAAGCTTTGGTGTAATAGTTGTTCCCTTCTCAAATAGCTCTTCTATTTTAGACACATTCACTTGTGCATGCTTTGGCGCAACACTATTAAACCTATATCCTCGTTTCTTCGGGAACTTCTTAATGAAATCACGGATTTCTGGTCGTGGTGTTCCTCCGTGCGCTAGCTGACCCTTTGTTCCTCGTCCAGATGTAGTTCCACGCTTACCACCACGTCCTACGCGCTTATGTGTTTTGTTTTTATTTTCCCTTTGTAAATTATGTAACTGCATATTATGAAAGTTGTTTTAGGGCGTCTACGGTTGCTCGTGCAATTGAGAGCTTACTCTTACTTCGAGTAAGGATCTTTGCAACAACGTCTGTTACACCTCCAAACTCAAGCACTGTTCGTACTGCACTTCCTGCTACAAGTCCACGTCCCTTTGAAGGAATCAATGAAATTTCTGAAGAATCCAGACGAGCTTGTACATCAAACGGAATACTTCCTGTTTCTGTTCGGTTGATAGTTATAAGGTTTTTCTTTGCGTTTCGAATAGACTTCTCAATAGCAAGTGCTGTATCAGTTGCTTTTCCAAGCCCTACTCCAACACGTCCTTTTTGATCTCCAATAACCATAGCAACAGAGAAAGAGAATCGTCGTCCTCCTGATACCACTCGAACTACTCGACGAATCTCGATAATTCGTTGTTCAAACTCCTGACGTTCTCGTGGTGCCTTTGATCGTCGTCGTTTTGGTCGCATTGGNCGACGATTTGGTGTTGAAGCCTTAGTTGCTGCAGGTTTTGGAGCTGGTGCCTTAGTCTCTGGAGCTTTAGTTTCTGTAGCTGTAGCCTCAACAGGCTTTGGTGCTGTATCTTCTGTAGTTTTAGGCTCTACAACTTCTGGTGTTGTAGTTTCTGGAACTTTTTTCTCTTCTGTTGTTGTTTCAGCCATATTATTTAAATTTTTAGTCCTGCAGCCCGTGCGGAATCCGCTAGTTTTGCTACTCGACCAATGTAGTTAAACCCTCCACGGTCAAATACCGCAGTTGCAATCTTTTTTTCCTTTCCTCGTTCTGCAACAGCTGTTCCAACCTTTTCAGCTTGTGCCATAAGAGAACCACCAAACTCCTTCCCGTGAGCCTGTGCAAGTGTTACCCCCGCTTTATCATCGATAAGTTGAGCACTGATGAACTTGTTTGAACGAAAGACTGCAAGTCGTGGGCGCTCTGCTGTTCCACGAATAAGAGCCCTGACACGATTGTGTCTACGTATTCTACTGTCTCTTTTTGAAATAGTTTTACTCATATTGTTTATACAGCCTTCTTACCTTGCTTTCGACGAATAACTTCATCGTCATACCGAAGTCCCTTACCTTTGTATGGCTCAGGCTTCTTCTTTGCCCGAACCTGAGCAGCAAACTGACCAACCTTATCTTTGTCTGCTCCTGAAATAGCAATACTGTTTTTTACTACCTCTACCGTAAGTCCTTCTGGTACTTCCATCTCAACAGGGTGAGAGTATCCAACAAGAAGCTTTAGTGTATTACCTACAAGCTCTACTCGGTACCCCACTCCCTCGAGAATAAGAGTCTTCTTATAGTTTTCATTTACACCAGTAACCATGTTTCGAACGTGGGAAGCAAATGTCCCCCACAGAGAACGAGCAAGACGACTATTGTTTCGAACCGCAACAGAAACTTCTCCATCTGCTACGGTAATCTCAATATGTGAATGAATAGGTCGTGAAAGATCACCGTGTGGCCCTTTTACTGAAATAACACCAGACTCGACTTTTACATCGGTTCCTGCTGGAATTGCTACTGGTTTTTTTCCTAAACGACTCATATAATATTTNCCAAACTTTAAACAACATTTCTCCTCCTACACGATCCCGTCGAGCCTCGGCATCTGAAAGAATTCCTTTTGGTGTTGAAATGATCAACACTCCTGTTCCATACTTCACAGGATGTGCATCCCGTGAACTTGTGTACATACGCCGTCCTGGCTTACTTACACGCTTTATGTTCTTAATCACAGGACTNCCNTCATTNTTGTATGCAATAGCAAGCTTAAGTGTTGGTTTTTCCTTTCCAACCTTCTCTACGTCAGAAAGAAGCCCAAGCTCCTTAAGCTTTGCTGAAACGTCATGCTTATGTCGAGAATGTGGAAGTTCCACAATTTCTTTTCCTATAAGCCCTGCGTTCTTGATTTGAATTATTAGATCTCCAATGGGGTCGTTTACCATGATGACTTCTTTACGCCTGGAATTTTGCCTTCACGTGCAAGCTCTCGAAATACAATTCGAGAAAGACCGAAGTCACGCATGTAGCCGCGAGGACGTCCAGAAACGGCACACCTATTCTTAAGCCTTGAGGGTGAACTATTCAGAGGAAGCTTTTGAAGCCCTTCTGAGTCACCGGCAGCCTTAAGAGCGGCACGTTTTTCTGCGTACTTAGCGACCAGTTTCATGCGCTTGTCGTTGCGCGCTATCTGTGACTTTTTCGCCATAAAATAAAAGACACGCCAAAATTGCGTGGAGCAATAGTATCAAGGCTTAGCAGCAATGTCAAACCTTGAAAGACCTTGTGATGACGCGTATACTTTACTTCCAGAGGAGGACATTAAGATGAAAAATCAACCACTCGGTTGGTTCGAGAAAACGTTTAAGTTTCTTCGAACCAGACTTTCAATAACCGTTCAATTCGGAGACACCTCAAGTAACGTTCCTATCAGAAAAGCGCTTAAAAAGGCGGCTCCTGAGGAAATTCAACAACTTCGTGAAGATATCGACACTGTTATTACGCCTCATCTTGAGGCAATCTCAACAGACACTAAAGGTATTTTTGAGAAGTTCATTGAGAAACACTCTGATGTTTAATGGAAAACTTATAGCCCGGCACTTATTGTGTGGGGCTATTGTTTATTCTATAGGAATTTATAATATACAAAAAACCGCATTTCTGCGGTTTTTTTATTACTTCTTCTTTGCAATCTCTTTCTTAAACGGCATTCCCAAGTGTTCGAGAAATGCTTTTGCTTCTGGTGCAGACTTTGCAGTCGTTACCACTGTAATAGCGAGACCAAACACATCCTTAAGGTCCTCATCTGATGCTTCTGGAAAGATTGTGTGTTCCTTTACACCAATAGTAAGGTTTCCCATCTCATCAATAGCTGTTGTGTTGATACCCCTAAAGTCACGTGTTCGAGGAAGTGCAACGTGAATCAACTTATCNAGGAAGTTNTACATNTGCTGTCCNCGNANNGTTACCTGGTATCCCACAGTGTCCCCTTCTCGAAGNTTAAATGATGCAATAGACTTCTTTGCGGCACGCGGTGCTGCTTTCTGNCCNGTNATANGTGCAAGACGATCNTCNATNANTNNAATCTTGTTTTTGTCTTTNATTTTTCCTACTCCTGTAGAAATAACAATCTTCTCTACACGAGGAGCTGCCATTATGTTTTTGTATTCAAAGTCTCCCTTAAGGGTCTTGAATGCNTTTTGTACTTTATCTTGTGAAATAGTCATAGGTATTTATTATGAAAGCTCAGTTCCACTCNTCTTTGTTACNCGAATACGTTTTCCATCCTTTCGAATNATTCCAATACGTGTTGGCTTATTATCCTTAGGATCTAGAAGCATTACGTTTGAAACGTGAACAGGACGAGTTACATCTTTAAACCCTCCCTTTTCTGTCTTTGTTCGTTTTATAACCTTCTTAAGAACATTCACGTTCTCAACAAGAACTTTGTCATCATTAGGAAGAGCAGCTAAAACCTTTCCGGTTTTACCCTTGTCTTTCCCTGCGATTACTATTACTGTGTCGTTTTTCTTAATTTTCATACGCATTTATACAACTTCTGGTGCAGAAGAAACAATTTTCTGATATCCAAGCTCTCCAAGCTCTCGAGGTACTGGCCCAAAGATTCGGTTTGCAATGGGTTCTTTCTTATCCTTCTCTACAATAACAACAGCATTCTCATCGAAACGAAGGTAACTTCCGTCCTTTCGCCTGAATGGTGCTCGCTGACGAACCACAATAGCATGGTGCACTTCTTTTTTCTTTACTGCTTTTCGTGGCTCTGCAGTCTGGATTGAGATAACAACCTTATCTCCAATACGAGCATATCGCCTTTTTGACCCTCCAAGCACCTTGAAGACTCGTGCAATCTTTGCTCCTGAGTTATCAGCTACCTTAACAAGTGTTTGTGGTTGTAACATATTATTTTTCTAATAGCGTAAAGTGCTTATTCTTTGAAATTGGTCGTGTTTCTTTAATTGAAACCATATCTCCTACCTCTACAGTATTTCCTGGATTGTGTACCAAAAACTTCTTTGTTCGTTTTTGAAACTTCTTGTACTTAGAATGCATCACGAGCCGTGTTACTGCAACAGTAATGGTGTCTTTCATTGCACTCTTAACAACCATACCTTTCAGTACTTTCCCTCCCTTTTTCTCTTCTGTATTATTTTTTTTCATACTATGCAGTTCGGCTATTAAGCTCAGTTAGTATACGTGCAACATCCTTCTTTATGTTTCGTGCGGCTTTTGGATCTCGCTTCTTAGAAACATTAAACCGAATCTTTCGAAGATCCTCACGCTTCTCGCGTAGAGTTTTCTGTAGATCCTTATCACTTTTTTTAGTTATATCTTTCATAAGCTTATCCTTCACGTTTTACGAACATTGTCTTGAACGGAAGCTTTGATCCAGCCTTTCTAAATGACTCACGAGCCATCTCCTCTGGAACTCCATCAAGTTCAAATATGATTCTTCCGGGTCGTACCTCAAAGATAAATCGCTGAGGATCTCCCTTTCCTTTTCCCATACCTACCTCTGCAGCTTTCTGCGTCTGAGGTTTATCTGGAAACACACGAATCCAACTCTTTCCAATCTTTCCTGTTGAACGACTGATTACCTTTCGAGCAGCTTCAATTTGATTTGAAGAAAGACGTCCAGGAGATGTAGCCTTAAGACCATACGCACCAAAGGCAACAGTTATCCCTCGTGTATCAGGACGAAGCATTTGCGCAGGACTCTTACGCCCTGTCTGCCACTTTCGGTGTTTTACTTTCTTGGGAAATAACATATTTATTTTTTACCATCCTCAAAGATGTCTCCTCGATAGATCCATACTTTGATTCCAATTACTCCATACGGAAGGTTTGCTCGCTCATGTGCAAAATCAATATCTGCACGGAATGTCTGAAGAGGAATCCTTCCTTTCTTCAGCTGCTCCTTTCGGGCCATCTCAGCACCTCCAAGACGTCCACTCATTACTACACGAACACCCTTTACGTCCCTGTTTGCCATTACCTTCTCAACAGTTTGCTTCATTACACGCCTGAACGGAAGTCGTTTCTCAAGTCCTTCTGCAACCATGTACGCTACTACTGCAGCATTACTCTCTGGGCTCTTAACCTCTATAACATCAAATTTGATCTCAGGCATTGCTGAAGGCTTTGCCTTTCGTATAACAGTCTCAAGCTTTTTCTTTAGCTTTGTTACGTTCTCCCCTGAACGTCCAATGATAAGACCGGGTCGTGACGTGTGAACTAGTATACGAAGATCTTTTTCTCCTCGCTCAATTTCAATATCAGCAAGGTACATAGTTCGTAGTTCTTTCTCCAAAAATGACCGGATTATAGCGTCAATACGCACGTTCTCACGATACTTGTTCTTATCATTAGCAAACCAACGGCTCTTCCAGCCACGGATAATACCAAGTCGATGTGCGTATGGATGTACTACGTGTGTCATATTATTTTTTCTTTAGAGTTACAGTGATGTGACTCTTTTCTTTTCGTAGAGGTGTTGCTCGTCCTCGAGCACGGGGAAGCCATCGTTTGATAGTCATCCCTTTCCCTACGATAATGTTCTCAATCATAAGAGAACTTGCTTCTTCTCCGGAATTTGCAACGGCAGAAGCAATAAGCTTCTGTACTTCAAGTGCTCCTTTCTTCTTCACAAATGGAAGAATTGTTAAAGCCTTTGAAACACTCTTTCCTTTTACAAGATCTGTAACAAGACGAACCTTTCGAGGCGCTTGGTTGTGATTCTTAAGTGTTGCGTGCATTCCCATAGTATTAATTTACAGTCTTTGCAGCCCGTGCGGCTACAATCTCTGCTTCTTTTTTCTTCTGATCGAGCTCCTTCGCCATCTTTCCTCCATGTGCGACGAATTTCTTTGTAGGCGAGAACTCACCAAGTCGGTGACCAACCATATCGTCAGTTACCAATACCTCAATGTGCTCACGACCATTGTAGACACCAAATGTAAAACCAACCATCTCTGGAGCAATTTGACTGGCCCTTGCCCACGTCTTAATAACCCCAGTATCTTCTGGTTTCTTACCGTCAATCTTCTTGAGAAGCTTTGCGACGATGTATGGTCCCTTCTTAATTGATCGTGCCATAAAATAAAAGCTCGAATCACGAGCGTGGGGCTATGCTACTTGATAAAGGATGTAATGTCAAACGCTTAAAATAGCATATTTGACTTACTCTCACCTTTTAGCGTAGTGTGAGAGTTAGAAGCAACAAAAAGGAGATCCTTTATGGGAGATACTACAATTTTGTCTAGAGAAATTGCTATGGAGCGAGTTCAAAAAGGCACAAAATGGCTTGACGCTAAAGCACCGCCATATTGGCGCAGAAACATGTTTGATGTTGTTGATGACAAAGTTTATTTTCGAGGACGAACCTCATTTGGCAGCAAATGTGTACTTGCTCTTGCGTTCGAACATGAAGAGAAGCTTAAAGATTCTATTTCTGACAAGGTAACACTTACCACAGTTATGAAAAGCTTTGGCCTTACTTCTAACAGGGCAATAGAACTTGGGTTCAAAACAGCACTCAATGCACGATATAATTTTGTTAATTATAAAGTAATTGATGAAGCATGGAGCGATTACTTGAGATCTAGAAATTCCCTTGTAGTCAAAATCTGCTTATAAGCGCTTAGAACAAGATAATTTTATAGCCCGCAAACAAAAAACGCAGCTCAGAGATGAGCCGCGTTTTTCCTTTATTTTCGTTTTCCAACCTTTCGACGGGAAACAATAAATTGGTTTGAGTACTTCTTTGGTGCTCGAGTCTTCTGACCCTTTCCAGTAGGCTTTCCCCACTTACTTCGAGCCCTTCGGTGTCCCCGCCCTGCTCGTCCTTCTCCTCCTCCATGAGGGTGGTCATGTGATCCCATGGCTGAACCACGAACGGTAGGTCGCCTACCCATCTTTCGTGACCTACCAGCTTTTCCAAGCTTTACGAGACCGTGCTCTTCATTTGAAACAGATCCAATGGTTGCCCATGCAGTATCAACAATTTTTCGAATTTCAGTTGATGGAAGTTTTACGTTCACATATCCTGCGTCATGAGACTGTACTTCTGCATAGTTTCCAGCAGACCGTACAATCTTTGCTCCTGCGTCTGGCTTTAGTTCTAGATTGTAAATAAAGGTTCCTGTAGGAATCTTCTTTAGTGGAAGACGGTTACCAGGTGTAATCTTTGCATTCTCTGACGTAACCACCATGTCTCCAACAGCAACACTCTTTGGAAGAAGAATGTACTTTCGTTCTCCATCCATAAATACCACTCGAGAAATAAATCCTGACCGGTTTGGGTCATACTCAATAGTTTCAATACGTGCAGGAATATCCTTCTTTGTATACATAAAGTCTACATCTCGGAACTTCCTCTTTACTCCACCTCCTCGGTGTCGAGTAGTGATACGTCCGAATGCATTTCGCCCTGAACCACGACGCCTTCCCTTTGTTAGCGATTTCATTGGCTTGTCACCTGAAAGAAGCTCCCGGTAATTGATTCCGGTCATTCCTCGTCGTCCTGGTGATGTTGGTTTATACTTTTTCATATTAAATAAGCTGTAATCGATCTCCCTCCTTTAGGGTAACGTATGCCTTCTTAATTGCACTCTTTTTACCTGCTTTCCCTTTTGTCCTATTTGAACCTTTCTTTGCAGGAAGTCGTACAGTGTTTACTGCAAGTACTTCTACATTAAACGCTTCTGTTACCGCAAGTGCAACGTCTCGCTTTGTAGCTTTAGGATAAATCTCAAATACATATACGTTTTTTGTACCTGCAAGAAGAGCCTTCTCTGAAACATGAGGCTTCTTAAGGATGTTACCAGGGATAATTCCTGTTTCTTTTACAACCTTAGGAGCATCCTTAGTAGCATCGCTCTTTTTTACAGAAGCAACCTCTTTTTTCTTCTCTTCTTTTTTATCATTTCCAAAAATTCCCATAATATTATTTCTTACGTTCGCTAATTAAAGCCACTGCCTCTGTTGGGTTCTCAATAATAAGGTATGTGTGCCCAAGAATCTCGACCGGATTCAGGTTTCGAACTTCATTTACATCAACACGCTTGATGTTTGCGAAGCTTTTCTTTATTGCCTCTGTTTTATTAACAGAAGAAATAAGTGCTGCATTCTTCTCTTTTGAAAGAAGTTTGTGCTTCTTCCCTAGTGCTGCAAGTACTGCTTCAGCAGACTTTGTCCGTGGAGCATCAATACCAAATGTATCTACAAAGATGATTTCTCCATCTCGAAACTTCTGTGACAAAGTGGTAAACAAAGCCTTTACACGCATTTTCTTTGGAATTGCTTTTGTGTAGATCTTTGTATTCTTTGGACCAAAGGTAACTCCTCCAGATCGCCAGATAGGTGACCTAGAAGAACCGTGTCGCGCTCGTCCTGTTCCCTTTTGCTTCCACGGCTTCTTTCCTCCTCCTCTCACTTCACTTCGGTCTTTTGTATGCGCATTACCAAATCGCGCGTTTGACTGCATTCCAGTTACTACCTGGTGCACAAGGTCTCCATTCCATGGGAGATCAAAAACTCCTAGAGGCAGTTCAATAGAACCAGCCTCTTTTCCATCCTTAGAAAAGATAGGAGCTGTTAGTTTAGTATTTTTTTGTGCTTTTGTTTCAGCCATATTACTTTGAAATCACTTCAATTATCGTTCCTTGTCGTCCAGGAACAGCGCCAGAGATCATAATGGTATTGTCTTCTGCGATAACAGCAACAACCTTAAGGTTTTTTACTGTTGTCATGTCAGATCCCATTCGTCCAGGCATCTTCTTTCCTCTAGCCACACGACCTCCATCTCCTGCTCCTCCTCCAATAGAACCAGGAGAACGCTCTGTGTGCTTCTGTCCGTGCGTTCGTGGTCCACCATGGAAGCCGTATCGCTTTACTACTCCCTGAAACCCCTTACCCTTTGAAATTCCTCGAACAGTGATGTTGTCTCCAACTTCAAAGGTTGAAGCATCAATGACATCTCCAACCTTTTGCTCTGGAGCACCTTCTGTCCTGAACTCTCGGAGCTCAGACTTGGGAGTAACACCTGCTTTATTGAAGTGGCCCATAAGAGGCTTGTTCATACGATGTTCCTTCTGGTCCTTAAACGCAACCTGTACGGCATTGTATCCATCTGTCTCCTCAGTTTTTACCTGAGTTACAGAGTTAGGGCCCGCAGAAATAACGGTAGCAGGAAATACCCGACCACTTTCATCGAATACTTGTGTCATCCCAACTTTTGTTCCTAGAATAAATTTCATTAAAAAATGCGCCTACAATGGCGCAAACCTACTTAAAGGTTTTTACCATTGGTCCCTCATCTGAGGTACGTAGCGTAGAGGCACTATACCTGAAAGATTTTATTATGCAAACAAATCATTGGGTGGTATCTGGCTTTTTAAAAAACTTAACGTTCCTGCGTATGCAATGTAATGAAAAGTTATACTTTTGCGAAGCAAAAGATATTCGCAATTTTATTTTTCAGTCAAACCAACCTTGATTCCTAATGCAATGAGCAGTCCACCTAATGTCTTATTGAAGGGGTTTTGAAATTTTTCAAAGATTGAGCGGATTCGTTCTTGTGATAAAAAAATTGAAACGAGTGAAAACCACAAAAATGTATTTATTATCATGATACTACCCATAATTAGCATTATAGTTAGAGGCGTTTCTGGAGATATTACGAGCGTAAACAAACTCAAGAAAAATAATGTGGCTTTTGGATTTAGTACGTTTGTTAAAAACCCAATTTTTATTGCTGCAAAATGAGTGATATCTTCTTTCTTGTGATGTTCGCCTAGCTCAATTTTTGAAGATTTTGAGAAAATAGATTTGAGGCCGATGTAGATCAAATAACCAGCTCCTAAAAATTTAATACTGTTAAATAACAAAATTGACTTAGAAATGATTAAAGCTAGACCGGCTAATGAATAAAAGACGTGGACTGCGATTCCTAGGCCAAATCCAACCGCTGTCCATATTCCAGTTTTGCGCGAATAGGCAAGGGAATTTCTGCACGCAATAATAAAATCTGGCCCAGGGCTAATAACAGCCAATAAATGAATGACTGTGACTGTTCCTATGAGTGCTAAATATTCCATACTTTTTACTATCTTAATTTTAGCATCATATACACCATACAAAAACACCCCCATTCCTGGGGGTGTTTTTGTAGCTTTGTTTAACTCATCTTTACCTCAATTGAAACTCCAGAAGGGAGAGTCAAATTGGTAAGGGCATCAATAACTTTTGGATTTGGGTTCAAAATGTCGATAAGACGCTTATGAATCCTCATCTCAAACTGTTCTCGTGCATCCTTGAACACGAAACTTGCTCGGTTCACGGTGTATTTCTTGATTTCAGTTGGAAGAGGAATGGGCCCTACTACTTCAGCATCAAAGCGAAGTGCGGTATCCATAATCTGCTTCACAGAAAGGTCAAGAACCTTGTGCTCGTAGGCACGTACGCGAATGCGTAGCTTTGGCACTGTTTGCGCCTTCTTGCTCTCTTTTTTCGTTTCCGTAGCCATAAATTTACAAAGTTCTAATTTCTAATGAATCGATTTATGCAACAATCTTTGTTACAACTCCCGCTCCTACAGTCTTTCCTCCCTCACGTACAGCAAACCGCTGTCCATCTTCGAGTGCAACTGGTGCAGATAGCTTTACCTTAAAGGTAACGGTATCTCCTGGCATAACCATTTCAGTTCCCTCTGCAAGTGTTACGTCTCCTGTTACGTCAGTTGTACGGATGTAGAACTGAGGCTTGTATCCTGAGAAGAATGGAGTATGTCGTCCTCCCTCATCCTTTGAGAGTACATATACTTCAGCCTCAAACTCAGTATGAGGTGTTACAGATCCTGGGATTGCAAGCACTTGACCTCGGTGGATTTCCTCTTTCTTTGTTCCTCGAAGAAGAATTCCAGCGTTGTCTCCAGCCATAGCTGACTCAAGCTGCTTGTTAAACATCTCAACTCCCGTAACGGTAGTCTTTGTTGCTTTTTCGTCAATTCCAACAATCTCAATCTCATCTCCAATCTTGATTTCTCCTCGCTCAACACGTCCAGTAACCACAGTTCCTCGTCCTTCAATTGAGAACACGTCCTCAACAGGCATAAGGAATGGCTTTGCTGTGTCTCGCTCAGGAATTGGGAAGTACTCATCCATTGCTTTCACAAGGTCAAATACCTTATCTCCAAATTCTCCCTTAGGATCTTCAAGTGCCTTAAGTCCAGAACCGCGGATGATAGGAGCATTTTCTCCATCAAACTCGTACTTTGTTAGAAGCTCTCGAACCTCTTCCTCTACAAGGTCTATAAGATCAGCGTCATCTACCTGATCAACCTTATTTAGGAACACGATAATCTTGGGCACTCCAACCTGCTTTGCAAGAAGAATGTGCTCTCGAGTCTGTGGCATCACTCCGTCTGAAGCTGCTACCACTAGTACTGCGCCATCCATCTGGGCTGCACCAGTAATCATGTTTTTAATGTAGTCGGCGTGACCTGGCGCATCAATGTGTGCGTAGTGTCGCGTCGGTGTCTCATACTCATTGTGAGAAAGCGCAATTGTAATCCCTCGCTCTTTCTCTTCAGGGGCATTGTCAATCTCGCCAATTCCCTTCATGCTTGCACTGTATCCATCGCCTTTCTCATGCAATACGTTAAGGATTGCAGCAGTAAGCGTAGTCTTTCCATGGTCAACGTGACCAATTGTTCCTACGTTTATGTGTGGCTTTGAACGATCAAATGTATCTGCCATAGTAGTAAAAATTTAAATGTATTAATGTGTTTTTTAAGAAGCAGTGATCTGTGCACGAGAACAAATCCTGACACATCACCACTCCCTCGCACTACGCCATTCCATATCCAATATGGTAAATAAAAGGCGCATGTATGCGTTAAAGGTATCCTACCTTAAAGAATATAGAGGTCAAGTCTTTTTTATAGAAAAAGCCTCGCATTTGCATGCAAGGCCCACATCATTTGTTGGTGAGTACCCCTCAGAGCATCCTGCTCGTCATCGGTAAGTGCTCACCGCATCTTACGAGATACTTACTTGTATCCGTCTTCTGCATCGCGACGATTTTCGTCGCTGGAGTGTACAACACCCCTGGAATCAATACTCATTGATTTCCCCCCGAAGCTTTTATTATGAGTGCTTCAAACTCATCTCTTGCACATGTTATACGGTGCTTTGTTAGGCCAAGAGATGTAGCCTTTATTTACTGCTATTACTATATCATATAGTTATGTATCTGTCAAATACTATAAAACACCACATATTGTGGTGTTTTATATACCCTTATATGCTTTGTTATTACTCTTTTACCCCTCGAGCTTCTGCAATCTCTTTTGCAACATTTCCTGGCACCACATCATAGTGGTCAAATTCCATAGACATGCTTGCTCGTCCTTCAGTCATAGACCGCAGTGTTGTGGTATATCCAAACATCTCTGAAAGAGGAACTTTTGCATGAAGCAATTTAATTCCACCTTCAAGATCATCCATGGTTTCAATATGACCCCGCTTAGATGTTAGATTTCCGTTTACGTCTCCCATAAACTGCTCTGGAGTATATACCTCTACTTTCATAATAGGCTCAAGCAATACTGGCTTTGCTCGCCGTGCTCCCTCCTGGAAGGCATTGATGGCTGCAAGCCGGAAAGCAATTTCTGATGAGTCTACATCATGGAATGATCCGTCATATAGATCTACGGATACATTCACAATAGGGTAGCCTGCAACGATTCCTCGTCCCATAGCTTCCTTTACACCCTTCTCAACTGCAGGGATAAATTCCTGAGGAATAACTCCTCCCTTAATATTGTTGATAAATTCAAATTCATCAGTACGTTTTGTATTCTTTGGGATCTTTGCTCCTTCCTCAAGTTCTTTAAGGGGTGCGAGTCTGATCTTTACGTGTCCGTACTGTCCTCGTCCTCCAGACTGCTTTGCATACTTGTGCTCAGCTTCTGCCTCGTCTTGGATAGTTTCTCGGTACGCAACTTGCGGACGTCCTACATTTGCTTCTACATTAAACTCTCGCTTCATTCGGTCTACAAGGATCTCAAGGTGTAGCTCTCCCATACCCGAGATAATAGTTTCCATAGTCTCTGGATCAGACGTAACCTTAAATGTTGGGTCTTCATCAGAAAGCTTACGCAAAGCCATTCCAAGTCTCTCTTGATCTCCCTTTGTCTTTGGCTCAATACGCATAGCCACCACTGGCTCTGGGAATACAATTTGGTCAAGGATAATAGGTGCATCTATATCACAAAGAGTGTGTGCTGTTTTTACATCCTTAAGTCCTACCGCAGCTGCGATCTCTCCTGCGTACACTTCATCTACCTCTTCTCGCTTATCAGCCATCATTCGCACGATTCGAGAAAGACGTTCTTTCTTTCCTGTTGATGCATTAAATATATAACTTCCTGCCTTTACGGTACCTGAGTACACACGGAAGAAAGTAAGTGACCCTACAAACGGATCTGTCTGCAACTTGAAGGCAAGCGCTGAGAATGGCTCTTCATCTGATGGTGCTCGTGTAATCTCTTCTTCTGTCTTAGGATCAATTCCTACTACTGGAGGAAGGTCTGCTGGAGAGGGAAGGTAGTCAACAACTCCATCAAGTACAAGCTGTACCCCTTTATTCTTTAGAGCTGATCCTGTAAACACGGGAAAAATAGCATTGGCAATAACCGCCTTACGAAGACCTGTTTTAAGCTGCTCAAGTGTAAACTCCTTTCCTTCAAGGAAATCTTCAAGCATATCGTCATTATTCTCTGCAATCCTTTCAATAAGTTCTGCTCGGAATTTTTCAGCATCTGCCTTTAGGTTCTCAGGAATTTCTTCCTCTCGAACGTTTTCTCCCATGTCTCCATCAAAGTAGAATGCTTTCATCTTTAATAGATCTACTGCTCCATCATGGTCTCCTTCTTCTCCGATAGGAATCTGAAGACGAACTGCTTTCTTTGAAAGCCTTGTAACAATAGATTCGTATGAGCGCTCGAAAGAAGCTCCTGTTCGATCAAGTTTGTTTATGAAACATATACGTGGCACCTTTGCTTCCTCTGCATATCGCCAGTTAGTCTCTGACTGCGGCTCTACTCCTGCCACTCCATCAAATACCACTACCGCACCATCAAGTACACGCATAGATCGCTTTACCTCTGCAGTAAAGTCGATGTGACCTGGAGTATCAATGATATTGAAGTTTGTCCGCAAACTCTCATCATCCTGATCCTCATCAGTCTTTGTATATCCACAAGAAATAGCAGCAGAGGTAATAGTGATTCCTCGCTCTCGCTCCTGATCCATCCAGTCTGTTACTGTCTCTCCATCATGTACCTCTCCAATTTTGTGTGAGACACCAGTATAGAAAAGAATACGTTCAGATGTCGTAGTTTTTCCTGCGTCAATGTGTGCGATGATTCCGAAGTTTCGAACTCTATCTAGTGGGTATTTTCGTGCCATGTTTTGTTATTAAATAAAAATAAAAGCGCTCAAACGCGTTGTGTGGCTAGCATACTAGACGTGGAAGTAAAAGCAAGGAAAAACACCCATTCGGGTGCTTTTCTTTCTTATCTAAACTGTTTCTCTACCACGCAAAGTGAGCAAATGCCTTGTTGGCTTCTGCCATCCTGTGTGTATCCTCCTTTTTCTTTACCGCATCTCCTTCATTTGAAGCTGCAAGCTTCAGCTCTTCTGCAAGTGCTTGTGCCATAGGTACTCCCTTTCGCTTTCGTGCAGCAGTGATAATCCAACGGTATGCAAGACTCATCCGACGTACATCCCTAACTTCACGTGGCACTTGGTAGTTTGCACCTCCCACTCGACGAGACCGTACTTCCATAAGTGGCCCTGCATTCTTTACTGCTTCATCAAAAATACTCATTGGGTCAGCGTCCTTGTCTGCTTCTTTGATCATATCAAAAGCGTCATACACCACAGACTTTGCTGTTTCTTTCTTTCCATCAAGCATTACGTAGTTCATGAACCGTGTAAGCTTCTCCGAATTGAATTTCGGGTCTGGTCGCCATGTTCGTTGTTTTTTAAGTGGTCGTCGCATGTTTATGTAGATTTTTTAGCTCCATATCGAGAACGTGAGTTCTTTCGTCCTTCTACTCCTACTGCATCGAGCTTTCCTCGAACAACAGTGTAGTTCACTCCAATATCTTTTACTCGTCCTCCTCGTACTAGCACTACTGAGTGCTCCTGTAGTGTGTGCCCTTCACCAGGAATGTACGCCGTAATCTCTCTTCCGTTTGTAAGACGCACACGAGCAATCTTTCGAATAGCTGAGTTCGGCTTACGTGGAGTCTTTGTAGTTACCTTTGTACATACACCGCGCTTGAATGGAGATGGGTATTCGGTTGGTTTGTTTTTAAGTGAATTAAATCCACGTGAAAGAGCTTCAGTTCGAGTCTTTCGAACCTTATCTTTTCGTGCCTTTTTTATTAGTTGATTTACTGTTGGCATAATTAAAAATGTCCCAACCCGAGACGAGGCTACTCTACTATCTAACGCCGCTCTTTGCAAGTACTTCTATCTATGTTCTCTCCTTTTTCTTATACCTAAATAGATTCCGAATCCACCCAAAAGCACTAGAAATAATATTGCTAGTGGCACCACGGGAAGTGCGCCATCAATAGTTATAACTGCCGCCGGGAGCTTTATCTTATCTACAACCTCCACAATAGGTTCTTTTTCTTCCTCTTCTACAATAATTTCTGGCTCCGAAACGTCTTCAGAGATAGAAAAAGCGGCAGGTAATGAAGGTAGAGAAAATGTTCCAAATGTCTTTGTATCAAAAACTGTTGCGACGTTACGGCTGTCCTTATCATACGCTTTTGAACTGCTTTCTATTGAAATGACTCCCACACCTTTTGTTAACCTTGTAACTGTAAAGGTAAGAAATGGTGTTTTTGCAGTAAGCCCACCTGGGAACCCCGCTGTTTTTATAAAACGTCCTTCAGAAACAGAATCGTACCCAGGCTGTGAAAGAGAAAGCCACCCATTTCCAATAACTATACTTTCTATCGCCAATGTTTTTTGATCAAGAGCAACTATAGCCTTTACTGTATACACCGACTCCTCCGAAGACACATACAATGTTACCTGAGTGCTTTCGCCTACTTCAATTTGATTCGCCTCAAAGGTAAAACTTGCAGCGTGAACCACGAATGGAAGAGTAAACAACATTGTAAAAAGAAGTAATCGCATATTATGACCAGTTAGCTATAAGAATATTAAAATCGAGAATATCGGTCGTGCCATCTCCGTTTAGATCAGCCTGTGGTGTTCCCCAATGTACCAAAAGGAAATTGTAATCTTGAATATCAATAGTTCCATCTCCGTTGAAGTCCCCTACAACATTACTAGAAGTTGTTGTTGTACTTACAGGAATCCCTCCTGATGTTCCCCCTATAACAATAAGCTCAACAGCAACTTCATTTAGGCCTCCATTTTGAAACACAAAAGAACTATTTGCTGCAGCAGTGCTTATTTTAAACGTAACCGTTTCTCCTGCGTATGTATTATTTGAATCTAATATAAAAAACAAATTAGACCCCGTGCCAAATGTTCCATCACTTTGAATGCTGGTACTTCCTACAATATTTCCATCAATAAAGGCGTTTAATGTTCCACTTGTAAAATCCTTTACCGTCCCGTGCACTTGATGAGGAATACCCGGCGCAGCTAGCGCAAGTGCCGGAATAAGAAATAGTGACATGTATAGTATTGCTCGCATATTATATTGTTCGTTGCAGTATTACGGAACTCCCTGCCACATTCATGAAAAATCCTTCTCCAAGATCTACATCTGTAGATGCTACTTGTGCTCCTCCTTCATACTCCACAAGCTCACTGTATGCAACTCCAGCAAGCCCAACACTAGAAAATGCAGTATCTATAGAAACAGTTCCTGTAGCGTCTGTGCCTGATTGCAGATACCCAACCATGTGCCACCCACTTGAGAGTGTCCGTGTGATTGCAGAGAGAGTTCCACTTCCAGAAAGTGTCGCATCTGATGAGACCTCTATGTAGTACGCGTACCCAGCATTCATGGTTTCAAGATTTGAAAGATTCGCATTATCTGGGTAGTACACATACCACTGTGAATCAATCATCGTCCACACAGATTCAACAGATCCAATAATACTTCCAAGAACAGTTCCTATACTTGTATTACTTGGAGATACAGGCAATGAAATCAAGTTGAGTCCTCCGTCTGATGCACTAAGTGCAATAGAAAAGGCGATGCTGCTTCCTCCTCCACTTCCGCCACCCTCTTCTTCTACAACAATATTAAGAGCGCTTCCATCAGTAGTGCTTGTTGCCACAGTTTCATTTTCTGCTGCATCTTTTATAGAAATACTAAAGGTAGCTGCTCCTGCTGCAGTATCTGCATCTACCGTATATATAGCAGTATATGTTGTGCTTGTTGTTGCAACAGAAACATTGCTTTCATCAAGAATCCCTATTGTGCTTGTGTTGGCAAGTTCAGAAAGTGTAAAGGTAAGGGTAATAGTATCTCCCTCCGAAACAGAATCTGTAGAGGCCGCCGATGTTGTCAGCCCAACACCTTGAATAGTAATTGGTGTTGTGTCTGGGGCAGGAGTTGCTGTAACAGTGTGCTCACTTGTCGTATTGCCTGCCAAATCATCAATGTCAGTAGTTCCCACAGTTACATCCATAGATGTTGATGAGGTTGTTGCTCCAAGCGTAAGCGTTACAACTCCTGGAGAAGTTTCATCAGCTGTCGTTATTGAGTTTTCTGAAAGCGTGAAGTCTGTACCTGTGCTATTTACTGTTGTTCCATTTATATCTTCACTAAATGTTACCTCTATAGATTCTCCATCTTCTGCAATAAGGGCTGAGACCATTACTGGTGGAGCATTATCTACAAGTGTTGCTGTTGTTGCTTCTATAGCATTTCCATCTCCATCAGTAAATCCTGAAATAGTAACGCTTGGAGTTTCTCCACCATCTAAATTGGAACCCTCTGCAAGGTCTACTCTGATTGAGTCAGAATCAAACTCTAAAAGGTTCGTCCACTGACTCACACCTACAACGGTGTATCCATCAACGGTAATGTCAGAAATATCAACGGTAGAATGATCTGGGTCTACTGAAAATGTAAGCTTTACGGTATCTATGTACCCGTCAGAATCAAGATCTCGTGTTGTTCCTGTAGAAAAGGTAAATGGATTTTCTACAGCTGCAGCCTCTACTGTAAGAGAGAATTCTTTTTCTATTCCTTCAAAATCATCTAGATCATCTGTATATGTAAAAACAAGAAGTGTATACGTGCCTGCAGTATCAATTGTTATATCAAAAGAAACCTCATCGCTTGTACTAATTACAGGGTCCCAAAAACAGAAAACTATTGGGTCAATAGCGAGAGCAGAAACATCTTCTCCATTTCCACAGGATATATTTGAGAACCCTGAAATCTCAATGCCTGATTCATCTAAAATAGAAAAATCACCATCCATCGTTACCTCATCAGTATTTGTAAGCTGTATAGCAAATGTAACAGTTTCACCAGCAGTAAGCGTTGAGGTGCTTACACCATCAATAGTAAAGGTTACATTTACTGGAGCCGCAAAAACATAGAAAAAGCCAACAAAAAAGCTGGCCATAAACACGCCTGAAATCAAGGTAATTCCAGTAAAATAGTTACTCATACGTAACAATACGGTACCATATTTTATTTTCTATATCACGTTGCTTAAAAACTTCCCAGTGATGTACCAGTGAACAAAGTAAATATTTGCTGTACGAGAGCAAAGAATGGATTTGAGAGAATAGATATAAAGACAAATATAAATAGAAATAGTGACAATATACCTAGCGACTGAACTTTTCTTTCAAAATTCCTAAACGATACGGCAAACCTATACGGGAGTATTGAGCGAAGCACCGTGTATCCGTCTAATGGAGGTATTGGAATAAGATTGAAAAGGCCAAGAAACAGGTTTATAAGAACAACCAATGCAGCAAGTGATATAAACGTCTCAGGAAGCCCAGAACCAAAACGTATGACCAGAGAGAAAATGATAGCAATACCTATATTCATGGCAGGCCCCGCAATTGAAACGAGTCCTTCACCAAAACGCTGATTTTTTAGATTCAAAGGATTATACGGTACAGGCTTTGCCCATCCAAAAAGGAATCCCGCACTTGTAAGAACTAAAAATGCGGGAATTAATACCGACCCAACAATATCAATATGGGGTAGTGGATTTAAAGTAAGTCGTCCTGCATTTTTTGCAGTAGGATCTCCAAGAGCATACGCGGCATAGCCATGCGCAATCTCATGTAAAATTATTGAAATGATAAGTAATACAACAGTAAAAAGAAGTAGTTCAGACATACTCATCTATATATACCACATTTTCTCTCTACCTATTGCAATTATTCATATTTACTAGTAATCTACGCCCACTATGTCACGAAAGTGTGCAATCACAGGAAAGACTTCACAAGTAGGCGGCGGTTACTCAAACCGTACGCGTGCTACTAAGTTTAATCCAACAGGAAAGCGTCGTCGTCAGGTAAACCTGCAACGTCGTCGTATTTTCATACCTGAACTTGATAAATCAATTGCGATTACTGTCTCAACAACAGGCCTCAAAGAAATAAAGAAGAACGGAGCATACGCCACATTGAAAAAAGCGCGACTCATCAAATAAAAAGACTCTTCTGAGTCTTTTTTGTTTGCTCTGTTTCCTTTGAAAATAAAAGAGTTGTTTTTCCACCCCCTTCACAGTTAAATTTTATAGCCACCTCAGCGGCAACTGCAGCAGAAGGGTTGTACACAAGAACAGAAGCGTGCAGCTCCTCTAGCACTTCCTCGAAAAGATCTAATACTAGTGGGTAATGTGTGCACCCCAATAAAATAAGCTCGTGTTTGGATAGATCTACTGTTTTAAAATATGAATGTAACAGTGTTTTTATATCTTCTTTGTCTTTTCCTGACTCAATATATTTAACAAGTTCAGGCATTGGAAGTGTGACAACCTGTTTTCCAAGACCAGCAAAACTTCTTTGATACATTCCTGAGTGTATTGTCACATTTGTCGCACATAATAAAATTGAACGTTCTTTTCTTTCTTTTATTGCAGAAACAGTAGGTTCAACCATTTCAATAAAGTTGTGCTCTGAAAGTGAGAGCGTGCTGAGCAATGGAGCGTCTAATGCAATAGAAATACTATTACAGGCACTTACAATTTCTGTAGCACCCTCGCTGAACAGCCTTTGAATATTCTCTATGGAAAGTTTCTTTACCTCTTCTTCACTTTTATTTCCATATGGAGCATTTTTTGTATCGCCAAAATATACTATATCTGCTTGTGGAGACCGCGTTCGTATCGCACGCAATACAGAAAGTCCTCCAATACCAGAATCAAACACGCCTATCATATATAAATACTATACTACTTTCGCACAAGAGACTCTCCATCGCTTATGAATACTATCGTTCCCTCTTCTGCTGTTGAAAGTATGTTTGTCCCTATAGAAGCAAGTGCTGAAAGCACATTTACATGTGGGTGCCCATATCTGTTTTGTGCCCCCACAGACAAAATCACATGTTCTGGAGACACTTTTCTCAAGAAAACAATGTCACTAGATGTTTTTGACCCATGATGCCCTGCCTTGAGTATGTCGCTCTCAATATCTTCATCTAGAATAATTCTTTCTACACCCTTTCCTGCATCCCCTGTTAATAAAATGCTAGATTTTTTATACGAAACTCTCAAAATAACAGATGCATTATTTATATCTCCTTCAATGTCTCTGTTTGGAAACAAAACATCAGCCACAGTATCTGGACCAAGATGTATGCGCATTCCTTTTCGAGCAACAGTATATTGTGTTTGTTCTACAACACGTTTTGAAAGCTCTTTGTATACAAGAGTGTTGTTTACTACCCCTGGATCTAAAAAATGTGTAACGGAGTATCTGTCTAACACAGGGATAAGTCCTCCTATATGATCTTTGTCTGGATGTGTTGCAACAACAACGTTAATTTCTCTATCAGAAATATCCATAACTCCTGCAAGCGCACGCAATACAGACTCTCCAGAACCTCCATCTATAAGCATGTCATTTCCATTGGGTGCCTGTATGTAAATAGCATCGCCCTGCCCAACATCAAGAAATGCTATGGCGAAATTCTTTGGTGTAAGAATGCTTATCAGAAGCATTGCCTGAACAAGAACAAGGGAAAAAATTATACCGGCTCGGATCATTTCTCTATGGTACGATACTCGCATATGAAACTCTATACAGAAAAACAATTTACTCTACCTACCATTGAAGGCCTATCTGAAAAACAAATTGATGTTCATTTGAAACTCTATGCTGGATATGTAAAACACACGAACCTTATTCAGGAGCAAATTGCATCACTCAAAGAAGCAAAAACTTCTCAATATGTTATTGATGAACTTAGAAGACGTTTTGCGTTTGAATTTGACGGTATGCGAATGCATGAATACTACTTTGAACAGTTAGAAGGGGGAGAAAAAGAAGCAGCAGACTCTTTTAAAGAAATCGTGTCGGAAAAATATGGAAGTTTTGATAATTTCTTAACACACATAAAAGAAGTTGGAGGAACAAGAGGTATTGGATGGATTGTTGTAAGTCATGATAGTAAAGAAAACCAGATTCATACAACTTTTGTTGCAGATCATGAGATCGGGCAGCTTGCAGGGACAAAAATACTCTGCGCTATAGATGTGTGGGAACACGCCTTCATGGTTGATTATGTGCCCGCAGAAAAAGGAGCTTATCTTGATGTGATTTTGAAAAACATGAATTGGGAGGTAGTTTCAAAAAGGCTTTAAGACAAAAAACTTCTTCTTCTCCAAAGAAAGAATGCTAGACCCACATACAAACTTGCTGTTACCCAAAATGGAAACGCAGGCAACACAATAGAAGAACCTGGAATGGCTGCAATAAACTCAACAAGAATAACCACATACGAAAGTATGAGGTATGCGGGTATTCCTACAATAAACCCAATACCTGGAATACTTCCGAAAACCCCTGCGATGAGCGTGGCAAGCATTGCAAAAGGAATAATTGGTAGCACAAGTATGTTTGAAGGTAGAGAAGAGAGAGAAAGAAGTCCTGTTAAGTATAGAAGTAGAGGAAATACTGCAATTTGAGTTCCTATTGTTGCACCTACAATATTTCGAAGACCAAACTTGTCTGTAACCCAGGGTATATATTTCTCTATATGTGGGGCAACGTACATAAGTCCGAGTGTTGCAATGAATGAAAGTTGAAAAGATGGATCGTATACAAGTATGAGAGGGTTTATAAGAAGCATTATAATACCGGCAATAATGAGAGCTCGCGTGAGTGCATATGTTCGTCCTGTTGCCCTTGCTATCAAGGCAAGAACAGCCATTATTCCCGCACGAACTATAGTTGCTCCTGCACCGACCATAAAAACAAACACCGTTATTGTTCCTGCGCCTATAAAGAGTGATGTTTGTTTTGGAAGAAATCGCAATGAACGCATAATGGCTTCAGCGATTATTGTTACGTTGTATCCTGAAAGCACCACAATATGTATAAGGCCGGTTACTTGAAAAGCGTGAAGTAGGTCATCCCCTAGAGAGCGTTTTGCACCAACAGTGATCCCTCCCCCTAAAGCAGATTGGGGTTCTGGTATTGAATCTTTAATATTTGTTAGAAAAAATTTTTTTATTGAAAACAAAAAACCTCTGAAAGAAGCAGTTCCTTCCTTCAGAATTTCAACTTCTGCAAAAGGGAGTGTGTAATATATTTCATCTTTTGCTAAGAACTTATCGTATTGAAATATTCTTCCTGTATCTGTTTCGAAAGACTCAGGAATTCCAAGTGTTCCTGTTACCGAAATAGTGTCCCCAAATGAAAGCGTTTGAAACTTTTCAGTAGTAACTAGCACTCGAACATCTTCGGTCTCAACAATAAGCCGAAGGTGTGTTTCTCGCTCGTCTATCTCTTCAACAACATTTCC
Organism: Candidatus Wolfebacteria bacterium; assembly: GCA_002400985.2. Taxonomy (GTDB): domain Bacteria; phylum Patescibacteriota; class Minisyncoccia; order Phycocordibacterales; family Phycocordibacteraceae; genus Minusculum. The sequence goes on along the minus strand of NVRX02000004.1, from coordinate 167,980 downwards.
TATAATGGTTATTTCTGTATCTAAAAAACTGTCCAATGACACAGGTCTTTCAAGCTCGGGAATCACTCGTATGCCACCCAAAGTAATTCCAAATATAAAAAGGCCTACCATTACTACCTTTGGAATTTTTCCTAAAATTCCATACCCAAACAAAAGAAGTGCTGGAATGGAAAGAAACACCAAAATAAATGGTGAGACTTCTGTCAGTGTTGTTACAAAAATACCTAATACAAATCCTATGCTTATTGCATAGAGATTCATATATTAGAGAGACCCTTCGTCCATTGCAATATTTGCTAATGCATCTGCTTCTTTGTTTTTTTCTCTACGCACATGTTCAAATATAATTTTTGGAAATGAATTCATGATATTTTTTACTTTCACATACTGCTTATAGAGTTCAGGGTCCTTTACTCGATACTGGCCAATGAGCTGTCTCTCTACCAGCTGGCTGTCCAATCGAAGAGTGACTTCAGTTTGCTCGTGCTCATCTTCTGGAACAAGCTCTTGTAATTTTGTGAGCCCAAGGACAACCGCCTCATACTCTGCCCAGTTATTAGTTTGCACACCAAGAAACTCAGAGGCTTCTACCACCGCTCTCATGTTCGCATCAAAAATAACCGCACCAGCACCTGCTGGACCGGGATTACCTCTTGCTCCTCCATCTGTGTAAATTGTGTACATATTTTTAAAAAGTATAGCAGAAAGCGCAGCCCTATAAAATATAAGACCGCACTTTTCTAGGCTACTAATGTAAGTTTTCTGCGAAAAGGTTTTTTCCTGTTTTTCCTGTAAATTCTAACTTGGAAAATTTTACCTTCTCTATACAATCTTCTATCCTTGTGCGTAACACACAGAATAAGAAGGAGTAAATTTTCTTCTGTCTTACACCACCACCTGTAATCACCAGATTTATCTACCTCCGGTTCACCCAAAGGAATTTTGAACGGCTCACAATTTTTCCATCTTTCAACCTCATACTTTGCAGGTTTAGGAAACATGGAAGATTTTGAATCTTTCAAAACTGGTTTGGTCGATTTTTCACCTAGTGAAAGAACTATATTTAACATTTGGATCCTCCTTTTTGTTAGTTTCCATTTGTTGCTATATTTTTAACACATATATATATTATGTCAACACTTTTATAATGCGTAGCCGTGGAACATGTTTATATGAATCATATTCAACAGCAGCGAGTAATGAGATCTTTTCTCCTTCAACAAGCTTCTTCGCATCTGCACCAAGGTCTCTCTTTGCAAAGAAAGCAATTGCTTCTACTGTTCCTGACTTAGTTTCAAACATAGCCTTGAGATGAGCCTTTCCTTTTCCAAACCAAATAACACTTGATGGGGTAATATTTTTAAACAAGAACTCAGGTTTTTTATTCTCCACACCAAAGGGAGCAAGCTTTGAAATTTTTGCCAATAATTCTTTATTTACCTGATCTATTTCTAATTCCAAGTCTGCTTCAAAATTCTTTTGTGTTTTATTTTTTGGAAGTTTTAAAAGTGCTGCAGAAAGACTCTCCTCAATAGTATGTATTGCTTCTTCTCGTATAGAGAATCCACCTGCTGCCGCATGTCCTCCAAAACCATCAAACACTTCTGGAGCCTGGGCCATGAGATCCACAAGGTTTACATCAGCCCCTGTCCTACAAGAACCCTTTATAAGTCCGTTACCTTCTTTTCCCCAAAGAAATACTGGCCGTTCATATTCTTCCGCTAATGAATTAGCAACGAGACCAAGAAGAGATGGTCGCCAATGTGGGTTGCCCATAACAATTACAGGAGAATCCATACTCTTTGTACTTATCTTCTTTTTTATTTCTTTTGTAATTTTTGTAACAGCAACTTTCCTTGAAGCATTTATCCGTTCTAGGTCTGCGGCATGCTGTGCTCCTTCTCCAACACTTTTTGTAGAAAGCATTTCAAATGCTTGCATTGGCTCCCCCATTCGAGAAGCAGCATTTATACGGGGTCCAATCATGAAACCGATATCGTCTTCGGTAATCGTTCTTTGGTTTACTCGTATTTTTCGTAGCAGCTGTTGTAATCCTGGCCGTGGAGATTTCCGCAACACCACAAGACCAAAGTATGCCAAGGCTCTATTTTCTCCCGTAAGAGGAACCATATCTGAAACAGTTGCTATGCCTGCCATATCAAGTAGCCACTTTTCCCATCCTTCAGGAATATCAAAATCACCTTTCTTTAAGAGTGCTTGTGCCAACTTAAATGCAACACCACACCCACATAGATCCTTAAATGGATATGTTTGGTCTTTTAATTTTGGATTTAAAATAACAAGTGCAGGAGGAAGTGTTTTCTGAGGCAGGTGATGATCGGTAATGATTACATCCAAACCTAGCTCATTTGCCCGTTCTACCTGTGTAACATCTGTAATGCCTGAATCCACACTGATAAGTAAGTTTGCGCCTCCTTCAGCTAGTTTTTCGATAGCAGGAATATTTAAACCGTACCCTTCATTATGTCGGTGTGGAATATAGTTTTCAAAATTCGCGCCTATCTTTGCAAATAAGTCATGCATGAGCACTCCTCCCGGAATACCATCCGTATCATAATCACTCCATACAATTATCTTTTCTTTCTTTTCAATTGCTTCAAGAATGCGATCTACCGCCTTTTCCATCCCAGACATTAAGAAAGGATCGTGAAGATCTCTTTCAAAATCTGGCTGAAGAAAAATCTTTGCATCTTTAGAAGTTGTAATACCTCTGTGATACAAGAGATGCGCTACGAAGTCATCGTAGTCTTCTAAGTTCTTTCGAACCTCTTTGGGAACTTGTTCTTTGAGAGAGATTTTCATTAGAGATGATTCTATCATATAGTAGTTTTAATGAACGAAGACACTATTTTTGAAAAAATTCTAAAAGGTGAGATCCCCGCTCATAAAGTCTATGAAAATGAGTATACATTTGCGTTTCTTGATATTGCTCCAATAAATAAAGGTCATACTTTAGTAATACCAAAATTACCCACTCGAAACATTCTTTCTGTTGATCAAAAAACATTTGGCCATGTAATGGAAACAGTTCGATTCCTTGCTCCAAAAATTAAAGAAGCTACTGGTGCCGACGGAATAAATATCGGAATAAACAATGAGCCTGCGGCAGGACAAGTCGTATTTCACCTTCATGTGCATATTATGCCTCGATTTATTGGTGATGGTAAAAAACTCTGGCCGGGAAAAGAATATTTAGCTGGAGAGGCTGATATTGTTTTGAATAGTATTAAAAAACTTCTATAGAGCTTCAATTCCAGGGAGTGTGCCGTGCGTAAGGAATTCCAACATTGCGCCTCCTCCAGTGGAAATGAAAGAGAACTTGTGTTCAAGCTCCAGTGATTCGATAGAGGCAACGGTATCTCCCCCTCCAATGATTGCATCTGTCTGTGCTTCTGCAATAACTTCTGCAAGTGAGTGCGTCCCTTCTGTATACCCATTTTCATAATATCCAAGTGGACCGTTCCACAAAACGGTCTTCGCTTCGTCTATATATTCTTTCAGCATTTCAATTGTTGCTGGCCCGGCGTCTAAAATCATATCTTCCTCCCCAACCTCTTTTGGCAGTCGTATTCCTCCACCCTTCACCGAAGAAACAACTAAATCTACTGGGCCAATAATACGGGCGTCTTTTGCTAACATTTTTAGAGATCCTATATTCCCCGAAGTAACAGACCTTCCTATTGGGTATCCTCGCTCTTTCAATAAATCGTTTCCAAGAGCTCCACCGATAAATATTCGATCGTATGTATGTAAAAGCTTTTCTATTAAAGGTTCTTTTGTTGCAAACTTCGCACCACCAATAATTGCAATGGAAGGACGTTTTGGTTCAAGAGCCTTTTTTAAAGAATCTACTTCTGCACAAAGTGTCCGGCCAGCGTATGAAGGAAGGAACTCTGGAATACCAACAATAGAAGCGTGGTGTCTGTGACACACAGCAAAAGCATCCTGAACAAACACATCAGCAAGAGAAGCTAATTCTTTTGCAAACTCTGTATCATTTTCTATTTCACCCTTGTTACGTCTTAAGTTCTCAAGCACAAGAACTTCTCCTGGCATAAGTGCGGCAACACGATCCCGCACATATGATCCCAACAAATGTTCTGAAAACGATACTTGTGGAATTTTTGTCCTCATAAACTCATACACCGGCTTTAATGTTGCAAATGGGTCTCTTCCAATATGCCCGATGATAATTATGCGAGCTCCTTTTTTTTGGAGAAACTTTATAGTGTTTAAAGAGTTGCGTAAGCGAAAGGTGCTTGCAGGCTTTCCGTCTACAAGAGGAACATTTAACCCAAGCCGTACAAGCACAGGCACATTTTCTAAAATCGGTATATCTTCTAATCTCTTCATGAGTCTATTGCTTCAATAAGTGCTATTAACGTTTCTTTTGAAGCACTTGCTCTTCCTGGAAGGAAACCATCCAATCCAGGAACCATTAGACTTTTTACATTTTCTGCATTTACCGAACCTCCATACAAAATCTTTATCGCCTTTGCTTGTTTTTCTCCATAGTTCTCATGAACTATTTTTTTTATAAACAATGTCATCTCTTCGAGATCATCTGTAGTTATTGCCTCAGAAGCACTTTTTCCTATTGCCCAAATTGGCTCATACGCAATAATAATATTTTTAAAATCATTCTCTTTAACACCCTTAAGTGCGGATGTTATTTCTTCTGTAATAAATGAAAGGTATGTTGCATGACTATCTCTTTCTGCTTCACCTACACATAAAACCACCTTTAGCTTTGAACCAAGTGCCTGGCATACTTTTGTTGCAACAATACTATTTGTTTCTCCCCCAGCTCTCCTTTCTGAGTGTCCAACAATTACATATTCTGCTGCACTATCTAAAATGACATCTGCTGACACCTCACCAGTGTGTGCCCCACCTTCAAATATAGAAAGATTTTGCGCAGCAAGTGCAACTTTGTGTTTTTTTGCTGAAATGTACCCAAGATGAACAAAAGAGGGAGCAAGAATTATTTTATGTTTTGTCTTGAGCTTTCCTGCAGCCTTTACAACTGTCTCTGCGTCCCCCTTGCGTACAAGATAACTTTTAAAATTTCCTACAATAATCATATTTGTATCCTAGCACGCTAGTCTTCTCGCCACTCAACAAACTGGTAATCTGGTGAAGCAACAGGGGTAAAGGCAGGAGGATCTGTTGCAAGGTTTCTATCATAATTGTTAATTCTATTTTGATATCCAGAGCCAGAACACCCGGTACTGCTTCCCCATCTTGTCCCTACTCGTCCGTTTGAAATAATAGACCCAAGCATAGTGAGTGTGTCTCGAATATTATATACACCAACTGAGTTACAGGTATAGTAATTTCTTCCAAAATACCCTTCCTGAGCAACAAGTATGCCCTGAAGGTCTAAATTGTCTGGAGAGAGTGGTGAAATATGAATGTCTCCCTCTGCAATAATAGTAATACCATCGTCACCATTTGTTGTCGTATACGTAAGATCATCTTCAATAATCACCGTTGGCTCGTACCCTGCATGAGTAGTGTCTGCCACAACAAGTGTCACTTTTCCAGACACAACCCCTGAAACCCAAACTCTGTCTTCTATATAAATGAGTCCGCAATCTTCTGGAATAGGAAAGTTTCCTGCAAGGCGAGTGCTTCTTCCAGCTCGAGGAACATAATAGTCTGTTTCGAAAGCAGAAGCCCCTATATGGAGACCATAATACCCTCTTGACCTCCGAACTTTGTATACGTCTACCGTCCTATCGCTTTTAAACACTAATTTATAACCACGCCCTTCAACTGTGTGTCCTCCAAATCCTGAATAGTGAATACCATCAGCTATAGCAAGAGTACGAAGTCCATTAAAGTCTTGTGCTATTCCCGTAAAATCAAACTGAGGGGCTGGATATTCCCATAAATCTTTATCTCCCCCACTCCCAAACACTCCTGGTGTTGTAGATGCCGGAGAGCAGCCAAATGAACTTGTACAAAGCCATGTATCAATAGCACTTGTTACTTGTGAGTTACTTGTACCATCAAACCGTATTCCTCCATTTGCGTGATAGGCCCCAGATATTTGCCTATCATCTCCCACAAACACATTGTCATTTATAATATATGCAAATTCTGCAACAGATGGCTGTGCATATCTTCCGGTAATTGTTGCTTTTATTGTTGGGTCAGTCTGTGACCAACCTGTGGAACTAATATCAATCGATGTAATGGCACCACACTGTGTATTACCTGTAACGTCCAGAGAATACGTTCCCACCACAGAACTCTCTGAATCTTCATACTCAATAACATATGGTCCTGCACTCCCCGTACCGTTTTGTGTGTCATTTGGATTATGTGCCAGAAACCACTTGTAATACTCAAGACCTGCCTCTGCGATTGACCTTGCTTGTGCTTTATTCATTCGTGACTGCTCTGCATCTTGCTCCACAAGAACCCGTCCTGACAATGCAGATATTGCTAATACAAAAAGACCTCCAAACACGACTACTAGCAATGTTGTGTATCCTCCTTGTTTTTGTTTTTTATACATATTATTCGACACGTAAATTTCGAAGTGTTGCACTTGATGTAAGAGTAAACTCTTCAGGGGCTCGTTCTGGATTTACATTTACCGTTATTGTTGCAGTTATAAATTTAATATCTAGTACTGCAGGAGATGAACCAAGATCATTTCCCTCTATATCAAAGTAGGTGAATACATCTGTACCAAAAAAGCTATTTCGCACATTATCAGAAATAATTTTTAATGTTTCTATCCCCAGGTATTCCAGAGGATTTCCACTTGCCTGAAGTGTATACCTACTCAATATGTTGTTTGAAAGATCGTATCGTATTCTCTCAACAGAATTGTCCTGGTCAACATCTGCATAAAATGTAATGGCATTTGGTCCAGCAGAAACTATTGGGAAAGAGCCATCTTCAGCAACGGTTGCCTCTCGAAGGTCTTTCATTGCATTTTCAATACCACGACGAGCACTTGTAATGGCACCTGCCTGCTCAAGAATAGTCGCATTTGTTCTGTAGAAAAAAATAATAGAAGTACTCAGTGCAAGAAGCACCGCGCTTGTAAGCGCTATGGTTACAACAGTTTCTAATAGAGTAAATCCTCGCATGCATTCACTTTAGCACGTGCTATGAGGTTGTAAGGATGATGCTAATTTCAGTATCTCCTGAGACAACAATGCTGCCTATATCCTCTGTAATAAAGCCCGCTTTCCCTACAGAAAGATTGTAATCCGTGAAGTTTCCAAGGCTTCCAAAATATGTCTGCCCGCATGAAGTTGAGGCTCCACTTGAATTGTATGCAGGTCGAGTGAGTGAAACGCTAGCACCCTCAATAAACCCGCCAGTATCTGTGCGCACAGATACACGCAGAGAATGTACGCTGTCACTTTCGAGATATACGTTTATTGTTTCAGAAGTATTTGGATTGATAGATAAATCATCCACATCACAAATCTCTCCTATGTCATAGCCACTTGTTGTAAGTGTGTATCCATCCCACTCTATATTTAAAACTTCATTCCATCCCGCAGGGCCTGTTGCTGTTTGTATTATATTTTTCTTAATATCTAATCCGTCTATATCTTCTCCAATAGACTTTGATCCTTCTAGGGTAAATGAAACATTCGGAATTGGCACAGGGCCTTCACTATATACAAGTCGCCACTCATCTATTGAAGGTGTTGCAGCTGTATCGTTTGTTTCAAATGAGGCTTCTATATACAACGAACTATACGTACTTGTTGCAACTCCAGACAAATCAATAATTTGGGAAGAAAACCCTACACTATTTCCTACTAAATCAATATCTGGAATAAAAGTCGGTGTGCCAGCGTTATCGTATAAAAATTGATACGTAATACTCGTCCCTGCGGGAGCAGTGCTTGTTGCCTGAAACAAATCCCATGCATATACATATGTTGGAGCTATTGCTGTGCTTCGTGCATGTCCTGAAGAATCATATACACCTGCAGTATTTGTTAATACAAGATTTCCTCCTACCGCCTCTGTACTGCTAGCGATAGATAGAGAGGTTTCATTTACGAAAGTATCTTCTGTAAATGCATTTTGTATTTGTTGCCATGTCTGCACACGTAATGTAGATAGTATGTCTATAGGAAACGTCCCCTGTGTTGTCTCAGCCTCAACAACCGTAAGATGCCTGGGTCTTGGACTTACATTTATTGCGTCTTGATCGTATGTGGCGGTAGTTGAATACCCACTTTTACTTACGGTAATCCTATATCCTGTTGAAGTAGCTGCTCCGGGCAAAAATACAAATCCTCCCACTCCCGTAAACGCAGTGAGATCTACTGTTGGGACTGTATTTGGATTTTGTATATGAACTTGTGCGGAAGAAACAGGATCTCCAAGTGCATCACTTACATTAATCCAAAGGTTTCCTCCTCCCTCAGTAGTTTCTATTCCTTTTGGGGTTCTATTGGAAACAAGAGAAACATCTTTTGTTCGTTCATTCACAAAGTAGGAAACCTCTACTTTTATTTTTTTATAATCCGTTATGATTCCCGTAAAATCAAGAGCACCAACTCCATCTGCTGGATCATCTATATACTGTATGAATGTCCGAGTGGTATATATACGTCCATTTAAGGTAGTGTCAAAATCTGCATCAATAAGCCCTGCGGGAATTCCTCCAACAGTCCCTGTATTTGCATAGGTAAGTGAGCGAATGTATTCCATTTGTGCCACCGCTAACGATGTTGCACCTGCCCGAGCCTTTGCAGAAGCAGTAAGTGCAATAGATGCTCTAAACACTCCAAAGAGTGCCATAAAAATAATAAGGAGAAGCGCGGTACCAACAATCACATCCATGAGAGAAAATCCTCTGGTGTAAAATTTCTTCATATTAAATGCTTTCAGTAATTGAATAGATTGGAGCAATCATTGCCATGGCAAATACTCCCACCACCCCAGCAATCAGCATCATCAAAAGCGGCTCAACAATTGTTGAAAGATCTTTTGTTTTTCGTTCGACCTCATTTTCATAAAACTCTGCCACTTCCAAAAGCATGTCTGATACTGCCCCGGTCTCTTCCCCTACAGCAATCATGTCGCCCATAAGTATTGGAAAGAGTTCTGTGTGTTCCATAAAACTTTTTGAAAGTGAGTCTCCTTTTTTCACATGTTCATGTGATTCTGTAAATACTTTTTTATAACTTGGATGACCAATTACTTCTTGAGATATTTCAAGAGCATGAAGCATGTCTACACCAGAACCCAAAAGAGAGGCGAGTGTTCGGGCTGTTCGGGCAGTGTATGTTTCTTTTACAATTACAGAGACAACAGGGAGGTGAAGTATTATCACTCCAAAAATCTTTGAACCACGCTCCGTCTTTAAAGCGTATGACATTACTCCAAAGAATAGGGCGAATAGTACAAACACGAGTAAGAAATTATTCTGGAGGAACGCACTAGAAGAAACAATTGCTTGTGTCATGGCAGGAAGCTCTACTCCAAGCTCATCAAAAGTACTTGTAAGTGTTGGCACCACAAAAAGAAGCATGAGCACCGTTATGATTCCTATAGCAATTAAAATGATTGCGGGATAAATCATGGCACTACGAACTTTTGTTATAAGACTATGCGACCGTTCCATCTGCTTTCCAATAACAAGAAGAGCTTCTGTGAGTGTTCCGCTCTCTTCACCAGCCTTTACCATTGATATAAATAGTTTTGAAAAAATCTTCGGATGTTTTGCTAGTGCCTCATGCAGACCAAGTCCTTTTGAAACATCTGTGTTCACCTCTTTTATTGTGTCTTTTAGCAAAGGGTTTGCACTTTGTCGCTCTAATACACTGAGTGCACGAGATATTGGAAGACCCGCCTTGAGCATTGCTGCCAATGTACGGGTTATCACTATTTTTTCTTGCATCTTTACCCCACCGATAAGTTTATTTAGCTTGAGTATAAAACCTCCTCCGGCAACTTTTATAGAAACAACGGTCCCTCCTTCTGCTCCAACGTGTGCATATACCTCAGTTTTACTCTCTCCTTCGAGAGTTCCTGTATATATTTTTCCGTCTGCTTTCTGTGCTTTATATGAAAACTTTTTCACACCTTAAATGTATCATGCAAATGATAAAGCCCCGCTCTCAATTCCACTAAAGTGGTTTCGTGAGTGGGGCTTTAGAGTACTTATTCGGGAAGCACTCTTAGACGTTGAATTTCATGGGTTGAACCGTTGCGGTTTAAAACATGCTGCTTAGCATATCCAGTCTTCTTGAATACCTTGAGGGCGTTTCGCACGCGCTCATGCTCAACAGAATTCATGTTAAATAGGACATGAAGCCCTAGATAAAGAAAACATGTTCCAAAAAAGATCAACACTATTGCAAAAATTAAATTAATTGAAAATAACATCTTCTTCTCCTTTTAATAAAATTGATTAGTTATCTTATATAAGAGAACCACACAAGCTTTGTAATAACAAATTATTTATTACCAAAGACATTTCTCCTTTCCAAGGGTCAATTTTAACTCTTTTGCATTACTCTGAAATAACTCGCAATACTTCCTCGAGAGAAGTTGTTCCCACTGCGGCCTTATATAAACCATCTTCAAGCATAGTAAGCATCCCCTCTTTTCGTGCTTGAGCCTCAAGACCATCCGTATTTGTATTTTGCATCATCATTTCTCGCATTCCCTCACTCATTCGTAGCACTTCATGAATACCAATTCGTCCATCATACCCACTTTCACACTCTGAACTTTTTACAGGGTGATAAAACGTGACATCATCAATGCTGCTTTTTGGTTTTACAAGCTTCTCCTCTACAAGAGCCTGAAACGCAGCATCAAAATGATCGGTTCGAGCTATTTTATCTCTTGCTGTTTTATTCAAAGTGTACTCTTCTCTCTTTTCACAGAGTTTGCGAACAAGTCGTTGTCCTATTATTACCCGCAGTGTAGATGACAAAAGAAATCGCTCTGCTCCCATATCCAACAATCTAGGAATAGCACCTGCAGCTGAGTTTGTGTGAAGAGTTGCAAGCACCAAGTGCCCGGTAAGGGCTGCGTTTATAGCTAGCGCCGCTGTTTCTTTATCTCTAATTTCCCCCACCATAATGATATCGGGGTCTTGTCGTACCAAAGACCTGAGCCCTGATTCAAATGTAAGACCAATACGAGGATTTACCTGTGTTTGATTTACCCGAGGCATTTGGTACTCAATAGGGTCTTCTACAGTAGAGATGTTTACATCTGGCGTATTAAGAATATCTAAAATAGTGTATAGCGTTGTTGTTTTTCCAGACCCTGTTGGTCCTGTTACAAGAATGAGCCCTGTCTTCTGCTGTGTTGCCTGATGAATACGCTCCAAATTTTGTCCGTGAAACCCAAGGGTGTCGAGTGAAAAACCTCCACCACCTTCACGCAACAGCCTCATTACCACCTTTTCTCCATAGAACGTTGGCAGTGTTGATACACGGAAGGAAACTTTCTCTCCGTCACTATCGATTTTAAATCTTCCATCTTGCGGAAGTCTTTTTTCATCAAGCTTCAGACTTGAAAGTACTTTGATACGAGCTGCAATAGAAGGCCCTGCCTCTTTTGGAAGAGTCATGGCATCGTGCAATAGACCATCGACTCTGTACCTGACTATTACCTCATGCTCACTTGGCTCAATGTGAATGTCTGATGCCTTTTGAATGATTGCGTGCTTTAACAGTGTCTCCACGATACGAACAACAGGGAGATCTGCGGCGATCTTCAAAAGCTCTGCCTCTGTCTTATCTTTAGTACTCTCATCTATAACCTTTATTGACTTACTCTCTCTTGAAATAATGTCACCAAACTCTTCTTTGAGAGATTTCTGATATTGAAGTAGTGCATTTTTGATTGATGCATCGTCGGTAAGGCGTACGCGAACCTTAAGACCAATCTTTTTTCGCACATTATCAATGGCTGCCAAGTCCTTGGTATCAAGCATGGCCACCTCTACCTCTCCATCTTTTTTGTTATATACAATAATATTATTATTGCGTGCAATTGGTTCTGGAATGAGTGAAAGTAGTTCTGGGTCGATCTTTTTATCTTTCAAATTTACAAACGGAATACCTAATACGTACGCACTAATACGTCTGAGATCATTTTCTTCTATTTTGCCACCAGAAACAAGAATGTCCCCAAGAGACTTTCCTGTCTTTTTTGCTTCTGTAGCCGCTGCATCAACATCTTTTTTTGAAACAAGGCCTGAATCTGCAATAAATTCATGGAGTTGATGCTCATCGATTTTCATATCTAAAAGATACCACGTATAGACACCTATATATGTACGTCTCCCCTATTTTTGGTGTCAAAACTTGACAAACAGTGTTTAAAACTGTACTTTCCTTTTATTGCAGTGCTGTCACTGAATACGCAAACAGCACAAAGCGATTACCTACCGAGGAAAGGCTTGGAAGCATAAACACTTAGTTTCCTACAAACAGCCTCTCGGGGAGGTAAAGCCCGGTGTCGAAGACAATGAATGTCTCCGCCGGGTTTTTTATATAAAAAACCCTTATTATCCGTTGACTTTACACAAAAAACCTGTACTATTTGTGTATTGATTTACGTCCGCATTTGCGGGCGATTATTTTTACAAAAATTTAACACCTATTATATATGTTTGACTTAAAAGTAATTAACTCGGTACTCGATCAGTTTGAGGAAGAGAAGAATATTCCTCGAACAAAGATGATTGAAGCTATTGAAGCAGCACTTGCTACTGCGTATAAGAAAGAATACGGAAAACGAAACCAGATTATTCGTTCTTCTTTAGACATGAATGTCGGAACACCTGTATTTGAGCAGATAAAACAAGTTGTTGATGAGTCACTCGTATACTTTGATACAGAAGAAGAGCGAGCAGAAGATGATGAACGAACACTTTTCGACTCTGAAAAGCATATTCTTCTAGAAGATGCTCAGAGGATGAAAAAAGATGCAGAACTTGGTTCTGAGCTTGCCTTCCCTCTTGAACTAAAGGAAGACTTTGGACGTATTGCTGCACAAACAGCAAAGCAGGTAATTATTCAGAAGATTCGTGAAGCAGAGAAGAGTTCAATCCTTGAAGAGTTTGCAGGAAGAGAGGGAGAAATTGTTTCCGGTACCGTACAACGTGTAGAACGCGGAATGATTTATGTGGATCTTGGGCGAACAACAGGGATAATTCCTTTTGAAGAGCAGATTCGAGGGGAGAGATACCGAACAGGAGAGAGAATTAGGGCCTACCTATACTCAGTAGATGAAGGAGCGCGTGGAGTATTCCTTCGTTTGTCTCGAGCACAGCCTCAATTTGTTGTTGAGTTGTTTAAGCTTGAAGCACCTGAACTTGCCAACGGAACAGTGGTTATTAAAGCTATTGCTCGTGAGCCAGGGAGCCGTACAAAGCTTGCGGTTATTTCAGAAGATAGTCATATCGACCCTGTTGGATCTCTTGTGGGACAACGAGGAGTTCGTGTATCTACCGTAACAAGTGAACTTGGAGGAGAGCGAATAGATATTATGGAGTGGAGTGATGACGAAGTGCTCTTTGTAAAAGACGCACTTTCTCCAGCAGAAGTAACCTCAGTAGAGCTTGATGAAAAGGAACACAAGGCAACCGTTACCGTTACTGAAGACCAGCAATCTCTTGCTATTGGTCGGGGAGGACAAAATGTACGACTTGCTGCAAAACTAACAGGATGGAGTATTGATATTGCATCTCTTGGAGGAGACAATGTCGCTGAGACAGATGGAGCGGCTGTAGAGGTTGCAAAAGAAGAAGTAAAAGAGCCTACAAACATTGAAATAGACACCTCTGTACAATCCGCAGCTGAAAGTACTGTTGAGGAAGCGACGGTAACGGAAGAACCTCTCGAGGAAACAACACTTACTGTTGAAGACGCAGTGAAACATGCTGATGATGGTGCGGTTGAAGAGAAAACAGAAGAGGAGGAGAAGCAGAGAGAATCTTAATGGTATAACTACTATCATATGAACCTATTACATGATATTGAACCCGGAAAAGCTGATGAAATGAATGTCATCATTGAAATTCCAAAAGGATCAAAGAATAAGTACGAAATTGATAAAAAAACAGGACTCATTGCACTTGATCGTGTAATGCACACAGCTCAGGATTATCCTTTTGACTATGGATTTGTTCCCCAGACACTTTGGGACGATGGAGATGCACTTGATGTGCTTGTACTCACTACATATCCCCTAGCACCTGGAATCCTTGTAAGGTGTCGTCCTGTAGGAATACTTGCAATGATTGATGGTGGAGAAAAAGATGACAAGGTAATTGCCGTGCCCTTAGAAGACCCTCGTTTTGATACCATTACAGACCTTGGGGACATAAACCCTCATACTCTTAAGGAAATCGAGCACTTCTTTGGAACATATAAAAAAATCCAAAACAAAGAAGTAGAGACAAACGGCTTTACAGACGCAAAATCAGCACGAGAAGCTTTTGATAGAGGGGTACAAATGTATACAGACGCAAAATAACTCATTATTTTGCAATAAGTGGATAGATAACAGCCTGGCACATGCCAGGCTGTTATACTTTATGCAGACCTTATTAATTATATATGTATCGATACATGAAGAAATCATTTAAAAGTGTAAGCGGTGCTGCACTTGCACTTGCTTTTTTGTTGGGTGGAGCACCTGCTCTTGCCCAAGACGCAAGCACTGTCTCAGTTGATCGGGAGACAGCGCGTGTGGAATTTGAAGCAAAGCGAGAAGCAAACCGTGCAGAATTTGAAGCAACCCGTGTAGAGATAGACGCTACACGTGATGTAAAACGAGCTGAAGAACGAGAGGAACGAATAGTGTCTGAAGAAAGAGAGGATCGTCTTCGTATCTCAGAAGATGGACGGAAAGAGAATATTGAAGAAAAGAGAGAGGAGCGGAAGGAAAAGCTTGCTGAGAGAAAAGCTGACCTTCGTGAAAAACTAAGTGACCGAGCAAAAGATCGTATTGAAAAATACCTTGAGCGAATGTCACGAAAGATGAGTGCAATGGCAGATCGACTTGAACAGATCGTAGATCGATTTGATGATCGCCTAAATAAAATTGAAGAAGATGGAAATGATGTAAGTAGTGCACGTACTGCACTTGCCGATGCAAAAGAAGCAATTTCTGATGCTCGAGCGCAGATTGAAATACTTGCAAACACAAGTGTTGATCTTTCAAGCTCTCTTGGAGCAGATGGAAGCGTTGCCACAGACCCACGAGAAGCACTTGCGAAAGTAAAAGAAGCTGCAAGCACAGCCCGAGAGGCACTTAAAGATGCACATGAGTCATTGCGTGATGCGGTCGAAGCTATTAGAAACCTTAAACTATCTGCAAGCGTTCTAAACGCTGTTGAATAATATGAACGAACAACCAACACAAGGAGAGGCAGCACCAGTTACAAATGAGGCACCTCAACCAACTGCGCCTCAGGAGCAACCTGCTCCCGCAGAAGAAAATAGTGGAGGAACAGCTCTTATTGCACTTGGAATAATTGTTGTAATTATTCTTGCTGGAGCATTCTTCATTTTTGGAGATAAGTACTCAGGATCTCCAAAAACAGAAGCGGATCTTGAAGAACAATTTACAATGGCAGAAACAGCAGCAGAAGCTGGTGTAGATGCTATTACCGAAGTACAGGAATCAGATGCACTTTCTGCAATTGAAGCAGACATAAATGCAAGTGATTTATCAGACCTAGATGCAGAGCTTGATGCTATTGATCAAGAATTTGCAATCTAAATAGACTCTCGTCTATTCTCTAAAAGCGCCCTCATGGGCGCTTTTCTTGTACACAAGTACACACCCTGCTAGTATGGCCATATTATGGAAAAAGAGATTAGCGACAACCTCGTACCAATGGTTATTGAAAAAGGCCAGTATGGTGAACGAGCATATGACATTTATTCTAGACTTTTAAAAGAACGTATTATTTTCCTTGGAGGAGCAATAGACAATCACGGAGCAAACCTTATGGTTGCACAGCTTCTCTTTCTTGATGCTGAAGATTCAAAGAAAGATATTCAAATCTATATTAACTCTCCAGGAGGTTCAGTAACTGCAGCTCTTGCGATACTCGATACTATGAACCACATCAAATCTGATGTATCTACAGTATGTGTAGGAATAGCAGCAAGTGCTGCAGCAGTACTTCTTGCAGGAGGAAAGAAAGGAAAGCGTTTCGCACTTCCAAATGCTGAAGTTATGATCCATCAACCGTGGGGAGGTGTTGAAGGACAAGCAAGTGATATTGAAATAACCGCAAAGCATATTCTCTCAACAAGGGACCGTCTAAATAGGATTCTTGCTAAGGCAACAGGTCAACCTGTTGAAAAAGTAGCCTCTGATGTGGATCGAGACTTCTTTATGACTGCAGATGAAGCAAAGAAGTACGGACTTGTAGATAAGGTTCATAAAAATAAAGCTTCGTAGAGGTTTCGAAATATAAAAAGCTCCTACCCGACGAATCGGATAGGAACAAAGATTTAAAGTATAACTGTGATATCTGAATTTATACAGTTTCTAAAAACACGGTTTCCAATAAAGCGCCGTTGCTCTGAGTCTGTGGAACCTATGGATATGTCCCAGTCTTTATGATCTAAAGACCGGGTATCAGAGACGTAAAGAACTTTCTTTAAATTATCAGGATCATAAACATAAAAAATATTTTCCTGTTCAGTTCTCAAAAGTAACTCTTTCTCACCTTTTGGTTGCTTTTTTTGCAAATGTTTGATGAAAACACTAAGTTTATTGAGGTCTTTGAAAATTGATTCGTGACCAATTTCTCTCAGAATATCAGAGTCATTCATCAGCCTTGGGAAATCCCAGTAGCTGTACTCACAGGCAGGCATTATGACTGGTTCACAGTCAACAAACAATTTGTGTGCACACGTTGAAAGCCAGACGTCTCCTTCCTGTCTCAACAAAGGTGGGTTTACGACTTTTGGAAGTGAAAATAAAACTGAGTTCAAACGAGACTTTTTTACTAACTCAATTTTCCCTGACAAGAAATCTCGAGCGGTTTGTTCCCCGCCCAATTTATTAAGCAAGGCTTCATCTTCACCTCTATTCCATTTATTATATTTACCCATGAGGGTCTCCTTTTCAACTGATAGTTGAGTTTTTGTTATTTCTGATAGAAATAACAGCTAGACCAGAGTGGTCACAGCTATAAAACACCAACACTTTAGTACCTTATAGCTATGACCAGATGTAAAAGAACAATATCCTCACTATGCCTGCACTATTCCTGCATGTCAAGATGTGTCACAAATTCATTTCAGGTACAGTACACATACATTAGTTAGTAAATTTCTCCTCCCTATATACGGGGTAGAGAAACATAATATATATGTCATTAAAATTAGTATTTGTATTGATTGCCCTATCACTTATCTTTGGAATCCTCCTAGGATATGTGTTTCGGTGGCTCGTAGCATTGGGACATAGCGGCTCACTTGAGCTTGAGATTAAACGACGTCTCCTTGAAGCAAAAGAAGGAGCGAGCCGTATTTTAAATAAAGCGGAAGATGATGGTGATCGTATTGAAAAAGAAAAACTTAAGGATGTGCGTATCCGAGAGGAAGAGGTTCGAGAAAAAGAACACCGACTTGTTAAACGTGAAGAGCTTGTTGATGAACGTCAAAGTGATGTTGATCGAGAAAGCGACAGACTACAACAAGAAAAAACAACTCTTGAGCGACAGGAGGAAGAAGTGGAGGATTTGAAAGAAAAACGAGAAAAACAACTCGAGCACATTGGGGAGTTTTCAATGAAAGAGGCTCGAGAAGAACTTTTAAAAGAGGTTGTGGAGGACCAAGAAGAGTCACTTATGCTTCGGTTGCAGCGGCTTGAGACTGTTGGAAGAAAAGAGCTTGAAGCAAAAGCCCAAAATATTATTACCTCTGTTATTCACCGACTTGGGAATGCGGTGAGTAGTGACGTGATGAGTTTCCAATTCCCTCTTCCCAACGATGAAACAAAAGGAAAAATTATTGGAAAGGAAGGACGAAACATTCGTGCGTTTGAACGAGCAACAGGTGTAGATATTGTTATTGATGACACGCCAGGGCACATAACCATCTCTTCATTTGATCCTATACGTCGACACACCGCACGACTTGCACTTGAAAGACTTTTGGCTGATGGAAGAATTCAACCTGCAAAAATAGAAGAAGCTGTTGTAAAGGCAAAACTAGAGATTGAACAAACAGTTACGCGTCGAGGAGAAGAAGCCGCGTATGAAGCTGGTGTACACAATCTCCCTCCAGGGCTCATAAAGCTATTGGGGCGGCTATATTTCCGAACAAGTTATGGGCAGAATATCCTCCAACACTCAATTGAAATGGCACATATAGCAGGAATGCTTGCAGAAGAAGTGGGTGCAGATGTTGCGGTTGCACGAGCGGGAGCACTCCTCCATGACATTGGAAAAGCACTTGATCATGCAGTGCAAGGAACACATGTTGAAATTGGACGAAGGGTTCTACAGAAATTTAAAGTAGATGAGGCAGTTATAAAAGCAATGCAGGCACATCATGAGGAATATCCATATGAAACACCTGAATCTATCCTTGTGCAGGTTGCTGATGCCATCTCTGCAGGGCGCCCAGGGGCACGACGTGACACCACAGAGAACTATTTGAAGCGTTTGGAGGATCTAGAGCGTATTGCAAAGGAATTCCCTGGTGTGGAGAAGTGCTATGCCATTGAAGCAGGAAGAGAAGTGCGGGTATTCGTGAATCCAGGAAAAATTAAAGATGTTGAACTACACAAACTTGCTCGAGATATCGCCGCAAAGATACAGCATGACATTAGATATCCTGGAGAAATCAAGGTGAATATCATCCGAGAGAATCGAGTGGTTGAATTTGCCCGTTAAATCACAGCTCTTGCGCTTTATAGGGCTTTATAGGTATACTTTTGAGTAGATGCCTTCCGGGATCATTTATAAATAGTAAAGTTAAGACATGAATAAAGCAGATATAATCTCACGCGTTCACGAAACAGTTGGTGGAACAAAGGCTGACGCTGAGCGATCAGTGGAGTCAGTAATCGAAACAATCATCACTACGCTTACAGCTGGTGACGAAGTATCAATCGCTGGACTTGGAATCTTTGAAGCAAAGATGCGAGCAGCTCGTACAGGACGAAACCCGCGAACAGGAGAATCAATTCAGATTCCCGCAATGCGAGTACCAAAGTTCCGTGCAGCAAAAGCACTTAAGGACGCAGTGAAGGGAGTGTAATCTCTCCTATTTACCTAGGTAATAAAAAAGACCCTATTGGGGTCTTTTTTATTACCTAATCAAATACCAACCTACTTGACAACAGCGTCTATATATAGCACTCTAACCACAGAAAGGAGGGATATCATTATGATAGATATTCAAACATTCTCCGAAACACACCAAAGGTACTTTGGATTAAATATTGTGTTCGGAAAAACAAAAAATAAAGTCTCTTGCCACGAGACAGTGGTAACAGTGGAGGTTAAAACCTTCTTCGGAACTTTTATTGGAGAAGGCTCCAACAAAAAGGCTGCGAAAGCTAATGCTACTGAAAAAGCTCTGTCTTCTACAATTTGCCCGTTTTTAAACAGGTAAGGCAAGGACAAAAGCGTCCGCTTGAAAGCTGGCGCTTTTATTTTTATCTATACAACAAAAAGAACCAGCTATTGCTGGTTCTTTTTGTTCTGGTGCGGGTAGGGGGAATCGAACTCCCATCCTCTGCTTGGAAGGCAGATGTTCTACCACTAAACTATACCCGCGTTGAAAAGAAATATATCACATTTTTGACATAAGAAAACCCACCAGACGGTGGGTTTTCTATGAGTTGGCTCAAGTTGCTTACTCAGCAGCAGGTGCCTCCTCTGCTGCAGGAGCCTCTGCCTCAGCAGGAGCCTCTGTAGCTGGAGCGTCCTCTGAAGGAGTCTCCATTGCTGGAGCGTCCGTTGCTGGAGCGTCCATGTTTGGTGTTGCGTCGTCCATATTGTGTATATACACTAGAAATAATGAAAGCCTGGCTTGCGCCAAGCACTGCGTGCGAGTATAGCACAAGAAATTCTTTCGTCTACCCAAAACAGATATATTTGAGTAGTGCCAATAATTTGATACTCTACGCTTATATATGGCTAAATTTTTCCAACCTTCTACAATCTTAGCAATCATTACAGGAACTCTTTTCTTTCTATCTGGATTTTTCCTATTTACTGAAATAAATGAACCTATTCTAGCTACTACCGCTGAATCAGAGACAGATCTTGTTGAAGTTGTTGAAGAAACAAAGGAAGAACTTCCGTCTCTCCCTATTGAAACACCCTCTTTTATAGAAGAAGTAGCACCTGTTGAAATACCTGAAGAAATAGGGCCGGCACCCACTGAAACACCCGTGTCCATTCCCATAGAGGAGCTAGCACCTGAAACACCAAGCTTTATTCCGAAAGACCTTGAGATTGTAAATAAACAAATACAAGCGGCTCTTGTAAACATTCTCTGTACAGCAACTCCCCTGTCACCCATTAACTCAATTTCTGGATCTGGAATTATTATTGATCCTTCGGGAACTATTCTCACCAATGCACATATAGCACAGCACCTGCTTCTTAAGGATTATCCTGTTGAAGACAGTGTTGTCTGTACCGTTCGAATAGGATCTCCAGCTACCGATGCGTACATTGCAGATCTTGCGTACATCTCCCCTCTCTGGGTTCTTGAAAATAAAGAAGCTATTTCTCAAACAAAACCTAAAGGTACGGCAAAGATGACTTCGCACTCCTTACTATTACCGAAGCAACAGAATTTTCGAGCCTTCCTGAAACATTTCCTTTTCTTCCTATAACATTTGATGATGCAGTTATCGGAGGAACCGTTATTAGTGCAGGATATCCAGCGAGCTTCCTTGGGGCAGATGCAATACGGAGAAACCTTGTGCAAATATCTGCAGCAGGAACAGTGCAAGACATTTTTACCTTTAATCAAACAACCGTAGATGTATTATCACTTGGCGGTGTTCCTTTGGCACAACAAGGGGCCTCAGGAGGTGCTGTAGTGCGCTCAGACGGTAGTTTGATTGGTCTTGTAGTTACCAGCTCTCTTGAAGAAAGTACGCAAGAGAGAGACCTTAGAGCCATTAGCACCGGACATATATCACGGAGCTTTACGGGGCAACACGGAACAAGTTTTGCTTCATATGCATTTGGCGACATACAGCCTGAATATGAGGAGTTCACAGAAACAGTCCTCCCCACTTTGAGAGATCTTCTTCTTGCTGTATTAGGAAAACTCTAACCCTTCTTTGAATAAATAACCTGGGTTGGATATGCAAACTCAATGCCTTCTTTTTCAAATCGCTCCATAAGACCAAGGTTTATCTCCTGCTGCACATCAAGAGTGAATGTGTAGTTTGGATTTGTTGAAAAATATGTAACCTCAAACACAAGTGCTGAATCCCCCAGTGTTTTAAAGTGTGTACGATCAAGACGAACGTCTTTGATATTTTTGAAAATACCCTCAACCATCATTGGTACCGCTCGAACTTTTTTAAGGTCTGTCTCGTACAGAATTCCAAACTGAAATGTATTTCGACGTTCTTCCATTTTTCCAAAGTTTTGAATAACATCTGATGTAAGGTTTTGGTTTGAAAATACAACCTCTTCCCCTCGCAAAGATTTGATTCGAGTTGTTTTAATACCAACCTTTTCTACCGTTCCTGTGTGCTTCCCTACCTTAATAGTATCTCCGAGCACAAAAGGTTTATCAAAATGAATAGCGAATGAACTAAAGAGATCTGCAAGAATATTCTGAAGAGCAAATGCAATTGCAATACCTCCAATACCAATACCTGCAATAAGGGCTGTTATGTCTACTCCAAAGTTTGAGAGTACAAAAACAAAGGCAAGAACCCACAATATAGATTTTACAATCCCTCCTAAGAATCCATATGCAGATGTTGTTGCTATATCATCTTCGCTTTGCCACCTGCTAATGATGTAATCAATGAGAATTTGAAGTGCAATAACAATTTGATACGCTGCCCAGATAACAAGAATCCCTCCTGCAATACTGTCTACAAGCACAGGAAATGAGAGTCTTTGGTATCCAAGAAATAGTGCTATATATGCAAAAAATCCAGGCTTAATGCTTCGAACAATACGAATTGCAGCATCATCTATAGTTGTTGCGCTCTTTTTTGCATATGCAGCGAGACGATTTACCACCAAATACTGCACAATGCCAAATACAACAAAAGCTACAATGAATAAGCCAGCTGCTTCTAGATACTGTTGTACTGTGTTGCCAAAATATACTGCCTCTAATGCTAGATTCATAAAAAAGAATTTAAGCCTATAAAACCTTGTCGGGGCGCCGAGAATCGAACTCGGACTACATCGTCCCAAACGATGCGTACTACCACTATACTACGCTCCGATCAGCGTGCCGAAATACTATCACACTATACATATTCTGCTATCTTCCAGAAAAAGTCTTTTATTTGTCTTTTCCGTCTTTTTTTCTTTATGGCTCTACTAAGCCATAATTATTTTTATCGGACAAAGAAACGTGTCCTTTATCCCCACTATACACAGGTTTGTCCACACTTTTGAGGGTGTGTCTTAAACCTTAAAATCTTCTTGGTAAGGTAATTGCTTTACTAGAATTGACAATTATTAAGAATCATTCTATAATATGTACTAGAGTATAAATAGAAATTTTGTAGAAAAGGAAGAGTAAAAAATGCAAAATGAAATCAAAAACTGTAGGGAAGTCTATCCCTCACTAAAAAAAGGTTTCTTCAACCTTGTTAAAATACTTGAAGAAGCAAAAGCAGACCTTGTTCTTGATGATGAGTGCAAATTTATTATCAAAAAAACAAAAGAACGAATTGCGGAAGCAGATGTTTCTTTTGGTGTTTCTTCTGAGTCACTAGGCTACCACCTTTTTCCAATTAAATTTGAGATGATACAACAAAATATAAGTTTCCTTTCCAACCGAATACATTCAAACGCATCATTCGGAAAGTTGATGCTTGAATCTTTGGAAAAAGACTGAGATCTTATCTGTTAATTGCTTTAATGGCCTCGCATTTGTGCGGGGCTTTTTTAATACAGGGGCTACGTTGGTGTTTATTTAGGGGGTGACAAGGCTATTAGCAACTCGTATAAAGAGCTGGTGCCCGTAACACACCACATTACCTTTGATGGCACACGAGAAATACGCGTAGTATACGCGCACTCCTTCCTTCTATAGAGCCCTCTCTCCCCTATTTGTGCACCTGCCAGGATTCGAACCCAGAATAACGGTTCCGAAGACCGTTGTGATATCCATTTCACCACAGGTGCGTTCCCGCAATACTACGTCTTTTCTAGGAAATATGCAAAAAATATACTACTCTACGTATATGAAATTCTCTATTCCAAAAGAAGTAACTTTTGTAACAGAAACTCTCTCAAAGGGTGGCTTTGACGCATACCTTGTCGGTGGCTGTACACGTGACCTTATTATAGGAAGAACTCCAAAAGATTGGGATATAACAACCAATGCAAAACCAGAAGAAATCACTTCCCTCTTTCCTGATCAAAGCTTTTATAATAATGACTTTGGAACTGTTGGAGTAACTCTTGAAACAGAAGATGAATCTCTTAAAGTAATTGAAGTAACTCCCTATCGTTCAGAAGAAGGATATTCAGACAGTAGGCGCCCAGACAAGGTATCTTTTGGAGTTTCTCTTGAAGATGATCTTTCACGCCGTGACTTTACTATCAATGCTATTGCATACGATCCATCTAAAGGACAAATTGTTGACCTTTATAAAGGACAAGAAGATATAGCTTCTAAGGTCTTAAAGACAGTTGGTGTTGCAGATGAGCGCTTTAATGAAGATGCGTTACGGATGATGCGAGCTGTTCGCCTTTCTGCAGAACTAAACTTTGCGCTTGATGGAGAAACTGCAGCGGCAATTGCACGAACGGCCAGTAATTTAAAAAATATCTCAAAAGAACGTATTCGAGATGAATTTATTCGTATTCTCAAGTCTAAAGAACCTATGATGGCTATAGTTGTGTGTCAAAAGTTAGGCATTCTAAGATATATAGCGCCAGATTTGGAGCGCGGTGTTGGTATTTCACAAAATCAGGCCCATAAATTTGATGTATTTGAGCACCTTATCCGTACCATGCAGCACGGTGCAGACAAAAACTGGGAATGGGAGATACGTCTAGCAGGACTCTTTCATGACGTCTCAAAGCCTGAAACACGGCGGTTTGATGAGGTTAAGGGCGATTATACATTCTATAACCACGAAGTGGTGGGCGCACGTGTAACCAAAAAAGCTCTACAGGATCTTAAGTTTCCAAAGAAAACCATTGAACGAGTTACAAAACTTGTTCGTTGGCACATGTTCTTCTCAGATCCTGACCTCATTACAATGTCTGCTGTACGTCGAATGATTAGAAATGTTGGAGAAGAAAACATTTGGGATTTATTAAATCTCCGGATTTGTGATCGCGTAGGTACCGGAAGGCCAAAAGAGCAACCATTTCGATTCAGAAAGTACAAATCCTTCGTAGAAGAAGCACTCAGAGACCCTATTTCAGTAAAAATGCTTAAGGTTGATGGTTTGCGCCTTATGGAGATGTTACACGTTAAACCAGGTCCAAAAATTGGCTACATACTCCATACCCTACTTGAAGAGGTCCTTGATGACCCATCTTTAAATACTGCCGAAATACTAGAAAAAAGAGCGGAAGAATTAAGTAATATGTCTCCTGAAGATCTCAAGAAATCTGCAGACGCAGGAAAAATAAAAATAGAGGAACAAGAAAAACAAGCAATTAAGGATATTCGCTCAAAACATCACGTAACCTAGTTACACGTAGAACATTCGTATCACGTGAAACATGTTTTATGTGTAACAAAACCTCGTTATATAACGAGGTTTTCCTAGGTTTAGGTATAAAAAAGACCATGCTTTATGGTTTCGCAGAGACTAAATGAACAACTAGATGGTTTGAGATTTTTTTGAGCGCGTGAGTTATTTTGAGTTGTGAGTTGTTTGGGAGTAAAATTGTGCGAAACAAGCACAGTCTTTTAATTCATTTATACGCCAGACGATATCATGCTCGGCAGGTGGGTCAGGGAGACCCTATATTTATGATGCGGATATACATACCCGGCTACAAAAATGAATTATTCTATATTTTCCTCTGTAAAAGATCCAATAATGTACACGTCTTTCTGCTATTGATTATAGTCCTTCTATAGGACACGTAAAGGACATGCCTGGGGATAAGTGTCCTTTAGGACAAAGTTACGCTTATAGGACAATGATCTGAGCCAAAAATGTTTTTGTGTATCTCTGCCTTCTTTAATTTCTTCCGTAGTTCCTGACTTGCAAAAAAATAATCAATGCGCCACCCTACATTTCTATCTCTTGCTCTTGTCTTCATATCCCAATAACTATACGAACCTGCTTTAGTGGGGAAGAAGTGTCTAAATGTATCTATATATCCCGCTCTAACAACCTCATCTAACCATTCACGTTCCTCTGGCAAGAATCCTGTATTCTTCGCATTCTCTTTAGGACGAGCAAGATCTATTGCTTCATGTGCAGTATTTACGTCTCCAGTAAAGATAACTGGCTTAACTCTGCGCTTTTTTTCGATAAACTCAAGAAATGCATCATAAAAGTCTAGCTTGTATGCGAGCCTCTCAGGCCCTCCACCTCCATTAGGGAAGTAGACGTTAAATACATAGAAATCTTTGAACTCAGCCCCTATAAGGCGTCCCTCCTGGTCAAGCTCAGGGATACCCATGTCTGCAAAGACCTCAATAGGCTCTTCTTTTGTATATAACGCAACTCCGCTGTACCCCTTACGAGTTTTAGATGAATTAAAATAAGCATAATAACCCTTTGGATTACGCACTTCTTCAGGAAGCTGTTCTTCTTCTGCCTTTATTTCTTGCAAACCAAAAATATCTGCATTAAGTTTTAAAAATGGTTTCCAGCATTCTTTCCTATGTATGGCACGAAGTCCGTTTACATTCCATGAGACAAGTTTCATGTGGAACAGAATATCATATGTAGTAAGATATACGTATATGAATAACGCAGAGCTTACTGAAAAAATGATTGCCATGGGGAAAATATCTCTTGAATTCGCCCGCACTAATAGAGTAACGTGCCATGAAGATGGTGTTACACGTGAATCAGACACAGACCATTCCTTCATGCTTGGCTTAATTGCAGGCTCTTTTGCAGACACCCTTCTCCCACGTCTTGATAGGGGAAGGGTTGTAGAGTTTGCACTACTTCATGATCTTGTTGAAGTATATGCAGGTGATGTTCCGACATTTAAAGCTCTTTCTCCTGATGCACAACAAAAGAAAGATGCCGATGAACATGCTGCATTATTAAAGATACAAACACAATTTGGAGAGCACTTCCCTTGGGTGCACGAAACAATTGAATCTTATGAGAGAAAAGATACTCCTGAGGCACGTTTTGTAAAAGTAATTGATAAACTTGTTGCCAAAATAACAAACATCCTCAATGGTGGTTCAACTGTAAAGATTTTAAAATATACCTCTGAAGATGTTGAGCAATGGAAAATAGACCATAATAAGTGGGCGGATCAATACTTAGAAGAATGGCCTGAAATAAGACCTGTTTGGGATAATATAGTAGAGAAAGCCTACAAAACCTTTGCTCCTTAACCCCTTTGTTTCCCATGAAACGCCTTATGTATGTCTTTCAAATGAGAGTCTGTTACGTGAGTATATACTTGAGTAGTAGATATATTTGCATGTCCTAAAAGAGCTTGTACCGATCGAATATCTGCACCATTTTGTAATAAATCAGTGGCAAATGAATGCCGAATAATGTGCGGAGTAACTTTTTTTGTAATACCTGCTTTTGCCGCGTATGTTTTTATTAAACGTTGTACTGATCGGGGAGTGAGACGTCCTCCATTCTTTCCTGCTTTTGAATACGAAACAAACAAAGGCTCTTCCATATCTTTTCTAGACTTTAAATACTGCATTACGGCACTTTTTGCAGAAGGGGAGACAAATACTACTCGCACCTTGTCACCCTTTCCTCGAACCGAAAACTCTTCACGAGAAAGATCTATATCTGCATTGAGGGAACAAAGCTCAGAAACACGAAGCCCTGTTGAAAATAACAACTCCAATATGGCTCTATCTCTAAGTAACCTCTCACTCTTTCCCTCTGTTGCTGATAAGAGGCGATTGAGCTCATCTACCGTTATAAGATCAATCGATCTCTGCGGAACTTTTGCAAGCTCTATTTTTTCAGGAGAAAGTGTTGCAACTTCTATCTTTTGAGCATATTTAAGAAATGCACGAAGAGCAATCAAGTAGTAATTCTGTGTCTTCTTTTTAAGAAAACCGTTTGTCCCTTCCTGCCTATTGAGCCACAGTCTAAATGTTCGAACTTTTTCTTCGCTTATTTGGCTCGGTTTCTGAACATTTGAATATTCAAAGAATCGTGTGAGGTAATGGTCATAGTTTTCTATTGTTTTTATGCTCCTTCCGCGCTCTATTTCAAGGTATTCTAGGAATCTTCTCTTTAATTCTTCGGCTGTCATACAGAGAGTATACCAATGTTTTGCGACACATACTGTGGAAAATACTCACTTTGTATATACTTGCCAACATATGGCTCACATGCTATTGTTCTGCGACTTACGTATGTTAACAAAGCGAAAAAGAACTGCTGCAACAAAGGGTGTTAAGCGGCATGACGCAGATACTGGATCTCCTGAAGTACAGGTTGCTATTTTGAGTAAACAAATTGAGGAGCTTACAAAGCACCTTAAGAAAAACAAGAAAGACAACCACTCAAGACGAGGTCTTCTTGCCATGGTTGCTGATAGGCGAAAGCACTTGAAGTACTTAGAAAAGAAGAACAAACGTTCTTACAATGCTCTTATTAAGAAACTTGGGCTAAAGAAATAAGAGGAGATTTGGTGTGATATCATACGTGCGAGGCAGTACGTCTCGCATTTGTACATTTTATAAAGTAAATAATTTTAATATGGCTATAAAACACCCGGCACAGCGTGTTGGAGTTTTCATTGACGCGCAAAACCTTTATCACAGCGCAAAACATTTGTATAAAGCACGAGTTAACTTTGCAAACGTTTTAAAGGAGGCAGTAGGAGGACGAACACTTGTTCGTGCTGTTGCATATGTTATCAGTACAGAATCAGGCGAAGAATCTCAATTCTTTGACGCACTTAGAAAAATGGGGATCGAAACAAAGACTAAAGATCTTCAGATTTTTTACGGTGGAGCAAAGAAAGCAGACTGGGATGTAGGACTTGCAATTGACGCAGTAACAATGGCACCAAAACTTGATGCTGTTGTCCTTGCAACAGGAGACGGAGACTTTATCCCTCTTGTTGAATACCTTCGTGTAAATGAAGGATGTCAGGTAGAAGGAATGAGTTTTGCACGATCATCTTCAAGCAAATTCAAAGAAGCGGTACATGACTTTCATGACATGGGAGAAGATCCAAAAAAGTTCCTCATTGGATATCGAGGGAAAAAATAAAAGAGAGGGGGTATACTAAGAAGTATCAAGTAGGATACTTCTTTTTATATGGAGGAACAAATAAATAGTAAGCAACCACAATTTGCAACACCAGCCAAAACCCCCAAGAGGGTTGTACGAACATACCAAAGTGATCTTGCAAAACTAGGGAAGGATGTAGCAATGCCTACGAGTGCACCAAAGCAAGAGGCAGAGAAAAAGAAGGCTCCCGCACCCGATGTTGCAAAGGCAGAAAAAATTCCTACACCTACTCCAAAAAAGAAAGCTGTTGAACTTCCAAAAGAAAACCTACAAGCAGCTGAGAAAAAACACTACCTTGAAGAAATAACTTCTACAGAGTCCATTGATCTTGCTAATACAAAATCATTTACAAAGGAAGATATTGAGCAAATTATTAATACACCTCCAGAGGACAAGGTTGCACCCACAAAACCAAAGCCTCCCATTGTTACCATTGAAGAATCATCTACTCCAAAAGAAAGTTTTGTTGAAAAAGCTATGGCTTGGCTTATGGGAGGAACAGGAAAAGATTCTGTATCTGCATCAAAATCTGTATCAAAAGAAAAAATCTCTGTAATACCGCCAAAGAAATTGGAAGGGATTCCGGTAATACCAAAAGCCCCGATAAAGAAAGAGGTAGCTGCTCCTGTTGCTACACCAACCCCTCCGAAGATAGTACTTCCCAAAAAGGAGGTTTCCCCGGTGTCAAAGAATTCACTATTTGCACCACCTAAGCAGGTAACAGTAAGTATTCCGGAAGTTTCTCTTCCTCCACAAATGCCTGTAGAGCAGAAGGACTTTAAAAAACCATTCCCTCTGAGCACGTACACAAGTGACGCACGCCGAGGTATTAAAAAGCAAAAAGACACACGTCTTTCTGTTCTTGCAAAGCAACAGGATTCAAAAAAATCTGCGCCTAAAAAACGGTCTCTAAAAAAGAAACAGCCGATTGTTGCAATAGCAATTATTCTTGTTGTGCTTGGAGTTGGCGCACTAACAGGCACCTTCTATTTCCTTAGCCAAGACACTGCTCCTGTTGCTACACCAACACGCGTAGTGACACCCGTGTTCGCAGAAAACAGAACTCGAATAAGCGCCTCGTCTATTCCTACACTCTCAAACTTAGCAGATCTTCTTTCGTCTGTGCCAACACCTTTCGCAAACGCGCTGACCCATGTAACTTTTTCTATACCAACTGAAGTAGGTTCCGAGGTAATACCGTTTTCAGATATTCTTCTTGAATCATCTTCTGTTCCAGGAACACTTGCTCGGAGCGTCTACCCACAGAGCATGCTTGGCATCCTTGGAGAAGAAAAGGAACCAGTACTTGTTCTTGCTGTTACTTCTTTTGAGAGAAGTTTCAAAAGTCTCTTGTCTTGGGAGGCAGACATGCCAAATGCATTGCGCCCACTTTTTGGAGAACTTGATACAGTTTCAATAAGCACAACCACGCCTCCATACATCCAGCAGTTTGTGGATGAAGAAATAGAAACGAGTGATGCTCGCATCTTATATGACGCAAATGGAAACACGCATCTTATATATGGTTTTGTAACACCAAACATTCTTTTCATAACAAGAACAAAAGAGGCCTTTCTTGATCTTGCAGATCGAATTGTGCGAGAGTAGCAGGTTTGGTACCATTGTCATTATATGGATACAGAAAAATATAAGGTACGCCTAGAAGAGGAGAAGAAGAAATTGGAAGGAGAGATGTCAGGCGTAGGTCAAAAAAATCCAAACAACCCAAAAGACTGGGAACCAACTCCAGCAAATGATGGTGAGTTAGACATTGATAAAAATGAACTAGCTGACAACCATGAAGAATCTATGGAGCGAAGCGCAATTCTAAATGAACTTGAAGCTCGACATAAGAATGTTGTAAATGCGCTTGATCGTATTGAAAAAGGAACGTATGGAATATGTGAGAAATCAGGAGAGCAAATTGAAGAAGACAGGCTTGATGCAAATCCTGCAGCAAGAACGAGCAAAGCACACATGAATGACTAAATGAGTTTTAAAAAACACCCGAGAGGGTGTTTTTAGTATGCAAATGGGTTTGTTGCACCGCGGACTTCAAAGTGGACGTGTGGGCCGGTGGACTTTCCAGTACTTCCTACGTATCCAATAACCTGGCCTTTCACCACTGACTGCCCAACACCAACAATGTTACTTGAGTTGTGAGAATAGAGTGTTTGCGTTCCGTTATTGTGAGAAATTACAATGTAACTACCGTATCCACCATTCCATCCACCTTCTCGAGAGATAATAACCGTTCCGCTTGCAGCAGCAACAATAGATGTTCCTGAACGGGCGCCAAGATCAACAGCATTGTAGCCATGAAGCCCTTGTGTTCGTGTTGATCCTGGAACTGGCTTTGTATAATATCCTGTAAATGTAGGACCTCCTGCTCCCCGAAGGGCTTGTGTTCGTGTTCTCGAGCTTACTGTTACAGCCATTTCTCCACCAGGGATGATTATTTCATCACCTATTGCAAGAGAAGCATTTGTTTCTAGACCGTTAAATATAGCTATTTCTTCAGAATCTCCTTTATACTTCTTGGCGATTTTAGCTAATGTGTCTCCTTTTTTAACTTCATATTTAAGCCCTGAGATAGGAAGAATAACAAGTGTTTGTCCTGGGGAAATGGCTGTGGCACTACGTAAGTTGTTGGCCCACACAATAGTATTTATAGAAACACCAAACATTTTTGCAACTTGAGATAATGAATCACCATCTCGCACTACATATAGGCTAATCTTGCCTGTTTGAGACTCTTGTATAGAAACTGCTGGATTTACACCACCTTCTGCGATAAGGGCAGATCCTCCTACAATAGTAAGGTCAGCACCACCCTGTGCTGGGTTTGGATTGATGTTTGTTGCACTCTTTAGAAGCGTTAGACTTGATGAATGTACAGAAAAACGAGGCGTGCTGAACTGAAATGAAGAACTGCCAAACAAGTTACTTAAAATCCCCGCTGAGGCAAAAAGCGGGGTAATTGCTAATACAATTGAACTAACGATCAAAAGACCGAGAGATAATTTTTTAGCATTTTCTGTCACCTGAAAGTGTTTGCCACCTTCGGGATCCTGTGAGTTTTCAGTTATAAGTTGAAATTAGTCTATTCAGCCATTCTTCCGTAATCTTAATGGCTTTGTTAAGCCACGTATCATGCATCCATATCTATCAGATAAGTGGCATATTAGCACCAAATACCCTCTAGTCAAGGCCTTTTGAGCGTATGAGGTGGAGAGTAAAATACATGCTATATTTGCTGTAATGATGTATTTGGAAGGCCTTAACGAAAGACAGAGGGAAGCGGTTACCGCACCCATTGGACCAATTGCAGTTCTTGCAGGTGCTGGGAGTGGAAAAACAAGAGTTTTAACACATCGAATCCTTCATTTACTCCATAATGGTGTAGCACCAGGAGAAATTCTTGCAGTAACCTTCACAAACAAGGCCGCAAAGGAAATGGCCGAGCGCGTAAAGACCCTTATGCAGAAGCACCCAGAAACTGCACGGCACGAAACAGCTCCTTTGGTTACAACCTTCCACTCTTTTGGTGTTCGTATGCTTCGGGAGTTCCATATTGAGGCTGGACTAAAGAAATACTTTCCGATATACGATCGTGCTGACTCAATGAAGATTATTAAGAGTATTACAAAGGAGATGGATATTGATGAAAAACACGTAGCGCCAAAAATGATCCTTTCAAGAATCTCTAAAGAAAAAGGGGCGGGGAAGACTCCAGAAGAAATGCTGGGTAAAAGAAGCACAAGTTTTTTCCTTCGAACTGTTGGAGAAGTATGGGCACGGTATGAAAAAGCTCTTACGAAAGAAAGTGCCCTTGATTTTGATGACCTCCTTAATAAGCCAGTGCAACTTTTATTAAAAGATGAAACTGTTCGTACAACATTACAAAAAAGATTTAAACATCTTCTTATAGATGAGTACCAAGATACTAATGGGGTGCAATCGAAACTTTTACACATTTTAGCTGCCAACCATAAAAGTATTTTTGTAGTTGGCGACATTGATCAAAACATTTACTCGTGGAGAGGAGCAACCATTGAACACTTGATGAGTTTTGAAAAGAAATACCCAGAGGCCAAAACTATTATTCTTGAGCAAAATTATCGTTCAACAAAAACTATTGTAAAAACTGCACAAGCAGTAATTGAAAAGAATGTTAATCGAAAAGAAAAGATTGCATTTACTGAAAATGAAGAAGGGGAGCCTATGAAGCTGCTTATGTGTTCAACAGAAGGGGATGAAGCACGAACTATTGCAGAGCTTTGCAGAGGACTTATAGATGAAGATGTCGTGCCTGGAGATATTGCTGTGTTGTACCGAACAAACTTCCAATCAAGAGTACTTGAGGAAGCAATGCTCTATGCAGGAATCCCATACCAAGTGCTTGGAACAAAATTCTTTGATCGAAAAGAGGTGAAAGACCTTCTTTCATACCTGCGGTATACCCTTATGAGTGACAGTAGTGTAGACCTTGCTCGTATTATCAACTCGCCCGCAAGAGGTATTGGGAAAGTTACAGAACTGGCTGTACTACAGGGTAAAACAGAAGAGTTAAATGCTGGAGCGCGACTGAAGGTACAAAACTTCTTTGCCATGATGGACCGAATGAAAACAGACATTGCAGTACTGAAGCCCTCTGATGCCGTCAGGTATGTTATTGAAATGACTGGAATGAAAACGCATTACCAAAAGGGGGGAGAGGAGAACGAAGAACGTCTCAAGAATCTCCAAGAGCTTGCGACTGTTGCAAGCCAATACGATAGATACATAGGAGAAGAAGGAATTCTAAAACTTATTGAGGATGCAACGCTTATGGGGGAACAAGACTCAATGAAAGATGCATCTGCTGGAATAAAGATGATGACCATCCATGCAGCAAAAGGTCTTGAGTTCCCACATGTATTTATTACCGGGATGGAGGAAGGACTTTTTCCACAAAAGCGTGATGATGTTGTGGACGAGGAAGAAGAACGCAGACTTTTTTACGTAGCCCTTACGCGAGCGCATAAAAAAGTGTACCTTTCACTTGCACGGGAAAGACGTCTATACGGAACACTGCTGGCAACAATACCGTCATCATTTATTGAAGACATTCCTGAAGCACACCTTATAATTGAAGACGGAGACAGTTATGGAATACCAAGCATCAGATAACATACGAGCAAAGAAATCACTGGGTCAACATTTTTTGACGTCCGTTGATATTGCCCGTGCCGTTGTTAGTGCTGGAAAAGTAACTGCAGATGATACTGTTCTTGAAATTGGCCCTGGAAAAGGAATGCTTACCAGAGAACTCTTGAGTACCGGGGCGCATGTTATTGCAATTGAAAAAGATTCCGAGTGCATACCTTATTTATATACAGAATTTGACTCTCATATACAAAGTGGGCAATTGAAAGTTATTGAGGGGGACGTACGGCAATATACTCCTGACAAAACTCCATACAAACTTATTGCGAACATTCCATACTACATAACAGGGGAGATCATACGCACATTCCTTGAGAGAGAGCAGAAACCTTCTACAATCTCTCTTTTGGTGCAAAAAGAAGTTGCGGAGCGCATAGCTCGAAGTAAGAAAGAAAGTCTTTTATCACTCTCTGTAAAAGCATACGGCGCTCCAAAATATATAAAAACAGTGAAGGCAGGCTCTTTTTTCCCAAAACCGGGTGTAGATTCAGCTATTTTAGCCATTTATGACATATCTGGAGACTTTTTTGCAGATATAGACGAAAAAGAGTTCTTTACCATGCTACACACTGCATTTGGAGAAAAACGTAAGCAAATTGGAAAGACATTGCGAAACCTTATACCAGAAGAAAAGCTTCCAATTGATAGAACGACACGGCCTGAAGACGTTTCACTTTCAACATGGAAAGAAATTTTGCTGCTTATGCACAAATAGTCTCAAGGAATACAGGTTCACACTGCTATACTTACATATGTAACGCGTGTGAATTATTTAAAAAACCATACAGGAATTGTATCGGCGCTCATTTTGGGAGTTGCGATTATTTCTGGTGCATTTCTCTTAAACACAAGTACGTCAGTTAACTTTGCCGAGCAAGCTGTTGCGTCACCGTCCTCTGCACTTCAAGCCCAGATTATTGAAAAAGATTCCGATGGAGATGGCCTTCTCGACTGGGAGGAAACTCTATGGGGAACAAATCCATTTGTAATTGATACCGATGGGGATGGAATTCTCGATGGAGAATATGTAGCCAGCAGATCAAAAGACAAAACTCCTGAAGAAATTATAGATTTTGATGATCTCAACTTCACCTCACAGTTTTCCCGAACCTTCTTTGGAGAATATCTTCAATATCAGGAGGATGGAGAGATAACAGACATAGAAAAAAACGCGTTGATAGCACGACTCACAAATAGTGTGTCTGCAAACCTTCCAGAAGCATTTTCACCACTGAATGTAAAAACTGTCTCTGCAACTGACGAGGCGCTTGGCACATATTTCATTTCTCTAGTGCTTCTTACACAAGAGGCAACTCCAACAGGTGTAACAGAGAGTGAACTTATCTTGCTTGAGAGGGCTCTTGATGCAAATGACGCCATTCTTCTGTCTGATGTTGCACGGATTGCACAAGGATATGAAACACTGGGAGAAACATTGGCTGCACTAGCAGCGCCTACAACTCTCCGAGCAAATCACGCAGCACTCATAACATCAGCAATGAGGCTTTCTGTAATTATAGAAGCCTTTTCTGCAACGTTTGATGATGCAGTATATGCTCTTGCAGTACTTTCTGAATATCAACCTGAAGCAAACAGACTTGCTGAGGCAATTTCTATTATCAATGAAGAGCTTTCACGTAGCAGTATTTATAATATTGATGAAATCATTACTGCTCGACAAGCATTTGGTCTATGAAAAAAATCCTTCTAACAATTCTTTTTGCTACAACCGTCCTTGGTGGGGGGATATTGGTTCCAGAAAAAGCACATGCTCAATTTGCTGTTGTTGAAGTTGGGCCAAATGTAGTAACAAATACTATTACTACAGCAAAAACTGTTTTGGATAGTGTTAAGGAGTACGTCCTCGATGGTATTGCATGGCAGATTGCAAATATTGCTCTTGAGCAGATGACGCAAGACATTGTTACGTGGATAAACTCTGGGTTCAATGGAAGTCCTGCATTTATTCAAAATCCCGGAAGGTTCTTTGTAGACATTGCAGACAATATAGCAGGGAACTTCTTACAGGAATTGGGAGGGGGATTCTTGTGTGAAGCATTTTCTGCTGATATTAGATTCTCTCTGGAAGTTGGATACTATCAAGCTGGAGGAAACTCCTCACTTGCTGATAGATACTCTTGTACACTAAGTGATGCAATAGGAAATGTTGAGAAGTTCTTAGAAAATGACCTATCCCAAGGAGGCCTTGATCAATTCTTCAATGTAACTGCACGACCACAAAACAACCCCTACTTGCTGGCACTTGATCTCCGACAAGAGCTTGATGGGAGAATCTTTGGACAACTAGAAGGAGAAAGACAGCTCCTTGAGTGGAATGGAGGATTTTTATCTAAAAGAGAGTGTCTCAATGGGGAACAAGAGCCAAATTGTACAGGAGATGTACTCACACCTGGAGACACTATCCAGAACCAACTCAATGACTCTCTTGGAATAGGCAGGGATCGACTACTTGTTGCTGACGACATCAATGAAATTATCGGAGCCCTTATGAACCAGCTTGTAAGCCAGGCACTTGGAGGGGCTCAAGGGCTCATTGGAACAAGCAGATCAAACGGTGGAGGATCTTCATATTTTGATAGCACAAACAATCCTGGTGTAAGCGAGGAAGATAGAAGTACACTTGAAAACACAATTGAGAGTGGAATCCGTAGTGGGACTACCGCAGAAAGAACTCTTGAGAGAGTAGTTTCTGATGCCGCACGTGCAAGCAGTTTTTACTCAACAGGACTTTCCCAAGGGACCTGCACCTCAGCAAATCTCGCTCGGCTACAAAGTATTTCTCAAGAAGCTTCTGGGCATCGAACCGAGGCACTTTCATTACGTTCAACTATAGAAAGTGGCGTACGTACATTGCAAAGACTTCTTGGAGATCTATTGCAATCAAACAGCCGTTCAGAGTACCTCGTGATTGCGCAACAATACCAAAGCCTTCTGGGTGCTGGAGACGTACCGACAGAAGCAAGTCCTATTCAAGCATCGTTACTACAAACACAGGCAAATGCCCTTATTGCTGAAGCTGAAGATATTCTAAATAACTGTAGTACATAATATGCGAATACTTATAACAACAATTTTTTCACTCCTCCTGCTTGCAACATTTGTTGCGCCGGTTGTTATTGATGTGAATTCTGTTGATCTTGGTGTTGCAATGGCACAAGTAACAAGTAGTGACATTTCTAATACAGGAAGTGTAGGATTTGTTGAAAAAAACTTTACAAAACTGCTGCAGTCTATTGCGGTACTTTTCTTAAATATTGGAGCGCTATTCTTATGGGTTGCAGGGGCACTGTTTAATTTTGGAATAAAATATAGCATTATCGAGTTTGCAGGCCTCGCAAACATACCTGGTGTTCTCATTGCCTGGGCGGTTCTCCGAGATGTTGCAAACATGTTCTTTATATTTATATTCCTCGCAATAGGAATTGGAACGATATTAAATCTTCAGCAATACAACATTAAAAAACTTCTTCCAGTCCTTCTTGCTGTTGCCATACTTATAAACTTTAGTCTTTTCTTTACAAGAGCAACAATTGATATTGCGCATGGGTTTGCAGGGGCCATATTAAACCAAAGCGGTGTAGTTATAACCGAGTGCGACAATGAGGAAAACTGCTTAATTAAACAGGGAATAGCCACTGCATTTATTCAACAACTTGGTCTTGTAAGTATTTTTGGAAACAGTGTAGACACAACACTTGGGGCAAATGCGAGAGAAAGACAGGGAGAACTTGAAAGGAGCGAGAACAGCATATTCACAGGAACAAGCGCAAGTGATGGGGGAAGGGCTCTTGCTTTTGGATTCTTTGGATTTATTTTCCTTTCCGCAGCTGCAATTGTATTTCTAGCTGGAGCAGTCTTGCTTATCATGCGAATAATAAAACTTCTCCTGCTCATGATTGCTTCTGGACCAGCTATGGCAGCATACATTCTCCCAAGCACACGAAAACATTTTGATAAATGGCTGCAAAGCCTCATTCAAGAGGCCTTTTTTGCTCCAATACTGCTTCTTCTCATATCCATCTCTCTCTTATTCCTCAATAGCGCACGCGAAAGTGCTTTCTTTGGAAATTCCAACGACCAAAGCTTTGCTGAAATATTTGTAAACGGAAATCTTGATTCCATGAATATTATCGTTATTTTCCTTATTGCGCTTGGCCTACTCTTTATGTCCATAAAGGTTGCAGGTGACATGGGGGTATCTGGAGCAAAAGCTGCAATGAGCGTACAAAACTTTGGAACAAGAAGGCTTGCTGGAGTTACTTCAGGTGCCGTAGCCTTGGCAGGGAGAAGCACTATTGGAAGAGCGGGATCAGCTGCATCAGCTGCAGTTAGAAGTTCAAAATTTGGGAGGAGCACTGTTGGTCGCCTTACTGCGAAATCTTTTGATAAGGTTGGAGACTCAAGCTTTGATGGGCGTGCTGGAGCTGGAAAATTGCTCGGAAAAAAGGTTGTTCAAAATGTGGCCGGAAAACCTGTTGAAGGCTTTACAAGCAGTGTTAAAGCACGAGTTAAGGATGAAAAAAAATATGCAAAAACTCTTGGTCTTACTAGAGAAGAGCGCGGTGAAAAGACACGACTTAAAGATGAGTTTAAAACCTTAGAAGAAACTTCTAAAGAAACCTTAACAAACCCTGAAACACCAGAAGGAGAAAAGGCCCAGGTACGAAAAAATTTGGCAAGAGCAAAGGAAAAACTTAAAGATGATAAAAGAGTTATTGATCAAACACCCCAAAAAGAATATGCTCAAAAACTTGAAGATGAAGTGTCGACTGTTCCTATTATTGGTCTTAAAATTCCAAAGGCTATTGGTAAAATTCGCAAAAAAGAACTTTCTAGTGGTGCAGCAAAGGCTGAGGCAGATATAAAAAATCTTCTTTCTGAAATTGAAACTCAAAAAGCAAAGCTTGATGCAGAAACAGGCGCAGTAAGAAAAAATCTGCTGCAAACAAAAATAGATAACCTAGAACGCGAACTTGAAGAAGTAAAAGATATCAAAACAGAACTTCAGGCTTCAGGGAAATATACGGAACGGCGAACAGGAGATTACAGAACTGGCCCTATTCATCTTACTGGTACAGGTGCAGCTGGAAAACTTGCTGCGTCACAAGCAATTAATAAGGAGCTCAAGAAAAGTAGTGACAAAAAGAACCTAGATACACTTATAAACACACTGAAAGAAAGTTCTGGAGGAAGTGATAAAAAAGAAGATGAATAATATGTCAGATTTACAAACACTTATAAAAGAGCAGTTGCCTAATATTCCTCCTCAAATAAAAAATTATTTGCATAGCGATGCGTACCCACAAGTTATGCAAAATATTGTTGCAAACCATGATCTTCATTTGGATATTGCTGCAAAAATTGAGATACAAACAACTCTCTTGTTGATTGGTTTAATTTCTCCAAATGAGTACGAACAAAGATTAATTCATGTTGTTGGAATTTCTAAAGAGCAGGCGAATAAAATTGCTCATGAAATGAATGAAAAAATATTTAAGCCTATTGTTGAATCTTATAAAAAACCTCTACCTGAAGCAGTCCCTAACGTATTTGCAGACGAAGAAGCAATAGAAGGGCCTCACAAAACACCTGAGGAACCTACCGTTATTGCTGTAGAAAACCACAGTGAACCTAAAAAAGAAAAGAAGATTGAAAAAAAATATGCAATTGATCCATACCGCGAACCAATTGAATAATACGCGGTATACTAAACACAATGCAGTACCAAGTCCCTCAGTTTATTGAAGTAGAGGACAAGATTTTTGGACCCTTTACACTCAAACAGTTTATTTACCTTGCAGGAGCTGCAGGAATTTCTGCAGTACTTCTTCTCTCTCTTCCATTCGTCTTTGGACTTATCCTATCCCTTCCATTTCTGGGCCTTGGAGGAGCGCTAGCATTCGTTAAGATAGATAACAAGCCTTTTATTGAAGTCCTTGAGAGTGCTTTTTTCTTTTTTACAGGAGGAAAGATGTACCTCTGGAAAAAACAAGGTCAAGGAAAGAAGCAGGGGACACCAGAAACAAAACCTGCCACACCTTCTTTACAGGCACCCCAGCAAGACGCTATGCAGAAAATACGTGCACTTGCATGGTCACTTGATGTAAAAGATGAACAAAATATTCATG
The DNA here is from genome assembly GCA_002400985.2 of Candidatus Wolfebacteria bacterium. Classification (GTDB taxonomy): domain Bacteria; phylum Patescibacteriota; class Minisyncoccia; order Phycocordibacterales; family Phycocordibacteraceae; genus Minusculum. The sequence goes on along the minus strand of NVRX02000004.1, from coordinate 128,003 downwards.
GCAACTAACGCAACACAATCATTTGTTCCTGTTCAAGAAGTTCGAAATGGAACTCTTATACTAAAGGACGGAGGACTTAGAAGCATTCTTATGGCTTCTTCTGTTAACTTTGCTTTAAAAGGTGAGGACGAGCAAAATGCAATTATTGGAGCTTTCCAAACCTTTCTTAACACTTTAGATTTTTCAGTACAAATCCTTGTACACTCTCGAGAACTTGATATCCGTCCATATCTAAAACTTCTTGAGAGTAAGAGTGAACAACAAGAATCTGACCTTATGAAACTTCAACTCCGAGAATACACTCGCTTTGTTGAGCAGTTTGTAGACCAAACAAGTGTTATGCGTAAACATTTTTACGTCATAGTTCCATATCAATCTGTTTCTGCAGCAAGTGCAATAAGCTCTATACCTTTCTTTGGAAAGGGGGGTAAGAAAAGTCCTGAAGCAGATCAGCGTTTTAATGAACAGGTACAGCAGCTGTCACAACGAACAGCAGTCGTTGCACAGGGTCTTGCTGCCTCTGGTGTACGAACGACGCAATTAGACACTGAGGCTGTTCTTGAGCTTTTATATAGATCATTTAACCCTGGAGTATTTGAAACACCCATACAAACCCAAATATAATATGGCACTAACAGACTTTTTTAAACAAAACAAAGGAAAAGACGCGGTAGATATAACGCCGGTTCTTCCAAATGACATATACCAGCAAGGAGCCCTGTCCTTTGAAGACGTTATTGCCCCTACTGCACTCAAAGTTAATTCAAAAGATATTGAATTGGGAGGAAAAATAATTAGAACGCTGTATGTAATTTCATATCCACGATTCTTGGCACAAGGATGGTTTGATCCTGTTATAAATCTCGACAAAGTACTAGATGTATCAATTTTTATTCATCCAGTAGACACCGCACAAGCACTACGCAAGTTCCAAAAGAAAGTTGCCGAGGTACAGAGTCAAATACTAGATCGTCAGCAAAAAGGCCTTGTTCGTGACCCAAAACTCGACACTGCATTTCAAGACCTAGAAGATCTACGAGATAAACTACAACAAGCACAAGAAAAACTTTTTGACGTGGGAGTATATATTACGCTTTACGCAAATACGAGGGAAGAATTAGACAAGACAGAATCTGAAGTACGAGGTCTTCTAGACTCAAAGCTTGTATACCTTAAGCCTGCGTTGTTCCAGCAAGAACAAGGTCTTAAGAGTGTTATTCCTACAGGAACTGACAAGCTAGCAGTACATTCAAAACTTAATTCTTCACCTCTTTCCAGTATTTTCCCATTTACTTCTTTTGACCTTACAAGTGACTCGGGAATCTTATACGGTATTAATAGACATAATGCCAGTCTTATTCTTTTTGATCGGTTTTCCCTACCAAACTACAACTCTGTAACCCTCTCTACATCTGGAGCAGGAAAAAGTTATGCGGCGAAGCTTGAAATCCTCCGGTCCCTTATGTTTGGTACAGACGTAATCGTTATTGACCCCGAAAGAGAATATGAGCAGCTTGCAACAGCAACGGGAGGAAGATATTTCAACATTTCTCTTTCATCAGAGCATCATGTGAACCCTTTTGATCTTCCAAAACTTCAAGATGGTGAAGAGCCAAAAGATATTCTCCGATCAAACATTATTAACTTGGTAGGACTTTTCAGACTCATGCTTGGAGGCCTTACCCCTGAAGAGGATGCAATTGTCGATAGAGCTATCGCAGAAACATATGCCCTTAAGGACATAACAGGGGAGACTGACTTTTCAAATATGGAGGTTCCTCTTCTCTCTGATTTTGAAATGGTGCTTTCTGGAATGGAGGGGTCGGAATCTCTCGTGCAAAGACTTTCAAAATATACTCGTGGTACGTGGTCTGGATTCCTTAATCGTCCAACAAACGTTGATATCAATAAACAATTTATTGTTTTCTCTGTACGAGACATGGAGGATGATCTTAAGCCTGTTGCGATGTACATCATTACGCACCACATTTGGAATGCTGTGCGAAGGAATCTGAAGAAACGTCTTTTGGTTATTGATGAGGCATGGTGGATGATGAAAAATGAAGATACTGCTTCATTCTTGTACAGCATGGTAAAACGGGGTCGAAAATACTTCCTGGGTGTTGCTGCCCTTACGCAAGATGTGGACGACTTCCTTAATTCCCCATACGGACGACCAATGCTTTCAAACTCTTCTATGCAATTACTCATGAAGCAGTCTCCAACTGTTATTGATCAATTACAAGAAGTATTCAATCTAACAGAAGAAGAAAAATTTCTTCTTCTCGAAAGTGGGGTGGGGGAGGGTATTTTCTTTGCCGGCCTTAAGCATGTAGCTATTAAAATAATTGCCTCGTACACAGAAGACCAAATTATCACATCGGACCCATCACAGCTTCTTGCAATAAAGAGAGAGAAGGAGCGTTTATCTGCAACAAATCAACAAAATGGAATCGGTTAAGCCAAAAATAGGAGTGCTTCATTCTGCCGCAATGCTTTTAGTTGCCGGAATGTTTGACCTTATGCAAATTGTTATAACAATGTTTGGTTTTCTTCCTACAATTGTGACTCAAGTTCTTGCTTTTACTGTTGCCTTACCAATGGCAGCCTTCGCATATTTACTATTCCTTATTTGGTTTGCATTTCTAAACGTACCCTTCTTTAATATTAAAAAACCCATGTCTTTCTTGGGAAAAACTGGAGGACTTGTTGTTGAATCGCTGCCATTTTTAACAGCTATACCAATACTTTCTGCAAACGTTCTCTTTACACTCATTGAAGCAAATGGAACAAAAGGTTTCCCCGCATCACTTGTGCCTAAGGTATTTCTAAAAGCTACTCCTATGGGGAAGGTCGTTAAAACAATAACAAAAATTAGTAAATAAATGCGTGCTACCATAACACTATATGCAAGGTCTTGTACGGATTTTTAGTATACTTTTAATGCTTTCTTTTGTGAGTGTTCTGCCTGTTTCAGCACAAGTAGAGCGTTCTTTTGATTTTAAAGTAACCCCTTTATTCCCAAATCCTGGAGAAAGTGTCTCTGTCTTTGCGGAAACATATTCTTTTGATATTTCTCGAGCACAAGTTGTGTGGAGTGTAGACGGAAAAGTGATTAATGAGGGAAGAGGATTAAAAACAGTTGAATTTCTTGTGGGAGATGTTGGAGAAAAAACAAACGTTTCTTTCACTGCTACACGAAATGGAGAAACTATTTCACACACAATAAGTATCACCCCTTCAGTAATTGATCTTATTGTTGAAGCAGAGACCTATACTCCTCCTCTATATAAAGGAGCGGCTCTTGCAACCCACAAAGCATCTGTTCGTATTATTGCCACTCCTTCTTTTGGAAATGGTTACACCTCTAAAGACTTTATTTATACATGGAGAATAAATGGAACTGTTCAAGGATCAATATCTGGAGCAGGAAGAGATGTTCTTAATACTGTTGCTGCTCCATTTAGTAGGCGACTGAATATTCGTGTCGATGTTGCAAGCATAGATGGAAAAGTTCAAGGAAGGAAATCTGTCAGTATTAAAACTGAACGTCCTGAAGTGCTTCTATATGCCATTAACCCTCTTCTTGGATTGAGCACAACAAATATTCTTGCAAATGAAACAGAACTCAATGCAGATGAGGTTACCATCAATGCAGAGCCATTTTATGTGCCTGGAATATATAGAGAATCTCTTCCTATTACGTATGCATGGAAACTTAATGGAACACGGGTATCGAGCACCAATGACGATCTTGGCACTATCACCCTTAGGCAAGCAGGGAACGGGAGAGGCAGGGCTCAGATAAGTGTTTCTATTGAGCATCCACAAGAAGTCACCCTTCAAGGCGGTGATTCTGCCTCGTTTACTTTTGGTATTGAAAATACAGGCTTATTTAACTTCTAATATGAAAACATTCTTTTACACATTTGGACTTCTTGCTCTCGTTCTTATTTTTGCGCCTGATGTACTTGCACAGGGTGCTGTTACGGTTGAGCCCCTTACGGGTATTGGGGTAAAGCCCGAGGATCAAGCAAACATTGGAAGCTTTGTAAACAAGCTTTATCAATACGGAGTTGGTATTGGAGCAATACTTGCAGTGCTTGTTATTATGTACGGAGGCTTCCAATATATGACGAGCGAGGTTGTTGGGAATAAAAGTGAAGGGAGGGCTGCTATTACACGAGCGATACTGGGACTTATGCTTCTTCTGTCTCCTGTTATTGTCTTTGGTGTAATTAATCAAGATATCTTAAACCTTGACCTTAATCTTTCTAGACTTAGTAGCGAAGGGTCACAAGGGGGAGGTGGGATAATTCTTCCTGAACCAGGAGAGATAGATTCTGAAATTTGCTCCGCTGTGCAGTGGAATACTACAAAGTTTAGGGTAGTTAGAGATGGCTTTTTCTTTACACCAAAGAACATTATCTCTCCAATCAGAAATGGTGATCTTCCGGACGAGGCAGTCATGTCTAACAGAGAACTAGAAAATTGTTGTGTGTTAACGGGAGGAATTGTTAAGACCAAAATACTAACCGCTAGCGGAAACACAGATTCTACTCAAACCTATTGCGATCTGGCTCCTCGACTCTTGTCTGCCAGAGTTATTGTTACTTTAGATGACGAAAACGGAACGGTTATTGCTCCTCCTTTGTCACAATTTAATTTGTCTGGAAAAACCGGAGCAGCCATTTGTGAAAAAGCTGATGATAAACAAAACAAAGGTATTGACATAATTTTGTCTCTCTTTAATGACAAATTACTTACTTTTAAAAATCCAACACTGAGCAATATAGGAGAGACACCAATTAAACACATAGATCTGGCCCCTGGGCGCAGTATTAAATGTGATTTTTATTAAACTATGAAAAAAATAATAATATTCCTAAGCATCATTCTTATATTCATCCTCCTTGCCGGTGGAGTATATTTCTTTGTACTTCGAGACGGTTCCTCAACAACTGCAAATCCTGGATTCAATTTTGACGGTTCTCCAATAACCATTACTCAAGACGACAGCATTGATTTTGTTGTAGACAGTACACCCATAAAAGAGAGCACGACTCTTACACAAATACATGAAGCCCCTGTTGCTGGTGCGTCTGCATACACGAGTGAAGTACTTGTAGCAGTAGGAAGCACAACAGAAGCAAGGCTCTCAACTTTTGTACAGTATGTCGACAAACAGACAGGGCATGTCTTTTCTTATTCTCCAGAAGAAAATGTATCTGAAAGAATATCCAATACAACATTTCCTGGAATCCAAGAGGTGGGGTGGTTTACCGATCCAAACAAATTAGTGTTTCGATATATAAATGGAGATGGAGAAATAGAAACATACCTCGGAGAAATTGTTGATGGCTCTCTTGTCGGGTCATATTTAGATATTGATCTTCCTTCCACTCAAACCTCTGACAACTCTCTACTTACCGTATCTTCTACTGACAGAGGAAGTGAAGGATTTATCCTTAACAATGAGGGAAGAGAAGAAAGGTCATCTTTTGAAACAAATCTTCTAAGTTTTACTGTTCCTGTTTTTGCAGAATCTTTTGTTGCTGTGCTTACAAAACCAGCAAGTTCACTTGCTGGCGCACTGTATTTTTATGAAAATGAAACACAGCAAAGAATTCTTGGAAACAAAAATGGTCTTACGGCTCTCCCAAACAAAACAGGAGATTACGTTATCTTTAGCGAATCTACAGACAGAAGCTTTATGTCTTCTATATATAGCAGAGAAACAGGAGATATGAGACCCCTCCCTCTTTCTATACTTCCTGAGAAGTGTGTGTGGGCAAGCGAAACAACAGCATACTGTATGGTTCCTGAAATTGTGCCCCCTGCAAACTATCCTGAACACTGGTACCAAGGATATGTTTCATTTAATGACTCCTTGTGGCGTATTTTTGTAGACGAAGGATCAGCACAAGCTATTGCCTTCTTTGATGAAAGTGGACCATTTGACGGAATAAACCTTTCAATAGATTCTGATGAAGAATACCTAACCTTTATAAATAGACGAGACGGGAGTCTTTGGGGGTTTGACCTTTAAACTTCTTTTACTTCGGCAGTAGCAATCTCTTCTTCTTTCTTTTCCTTCTTTACTGTTTGTCGCATGTAGAGTTCTTGCCCTATAGCAAATAGGTTGCTTGTAATGAAGTACAGAGCAACAACCGCTGAAATCATGTACGCGAAGATGGTAATAAGAACTGGCATCATAAACCGTAGCTGGAGTTGAAGGTTTCGAACCATGTCTTCCTTCATTGTTGCATCTTTCTTTCGTGGGCCAGGTGCTGGCATAGCAAAACGAACTTGAAAGAATTGTGTTATTCCGGCAAGAAGAGCAAGCACGATACTTCTGTCTGTAACCGTAATAAACCCAAAGAAATCAAGGTTTATTAGCTCAGGAATAGGGACGAATGAGTATAGTATATCTGTATTTATTACTGGAAATGCTTCGCGCAAGAAAACCAAATATAGTGCAATAATTATTGGAATTTGAATAATAAACAAAAGTAGAGAAGAGAAGGGATTTATTTTGTACTTTTTATATAAAGCCATTAGCTCCTTTGCCATTTCTTCTTTTTTATCTTTTAGCCTATCTTGTACCTCTTTTATTTTTGGCTGTACTGTTTTTAAGACCATTTGAGTACGTACAGCAGAAAGAGAAAGAGGGAAGAGAATGATTTTTACAACAACAGTAGCTAAAATAACAGCAACTCCAACACTCCCGCCAGGAATGATATCCACAAGGAACACCAGAAAGTTATAAATTGGATCGTATGCTATTGCGTGAAAAATATTTGAAAACATAGTGGTGTATTTTACCTTATTTACTCTTTTCTAGTAGTTTTTTGTACTCTTCTAATAATTCTGAAAACTTTTTGTCCTTTATAGCCTTCTTTGCTATAAGAATACTATCTTGTGAGAGATTTGTTTTTAGCACATTGTACAACCTTCTTTTAAGGAGGTTTCGTGCAATAACTCCTCCTGCAATCTTCTTTGAAACTACCGTAGAAGCCTTTGGCAGAGCCGTTGTAGGGGAAAGCACAAGAGTAAACGCATCTCCATGGATGCGTGTACCACTTTCAAACACCGCAGTAAATTCGTCGCGAGAAAGTCGTTGATTCTTTGTAAGCATTATTTAGACACTGAAAGACTTGCTCGTCCTTTTCGACGCCGCGCTTTTAGTATGTTTTTACCGTTTGAAGAAGCTGAACGCGCTAAAAACCCGTGCGTTGTTGCTCGCTTACGTTTCTTTGGTTGATAGGTTCTTTTAGGCATATATCCACAGGATATTAACAGGTTGTTGTTAAAATGGCAATTACTCTAGGTTTCCTCCAGACCTTTAAACTTTTGTATATATCTTTATAATACATAGTTATGAATACTCAGATTGATACGCGCGAACTTTGGGAGAAGATACTGGCTCAAGTTGAACTATCCATCTCTTCCGCAAATTTCAACACTTGGTTTAAAGACAGCGGTATTGTACGGATAGATGACAGTGTTGTCTATATAGGAGTACCCAGTCAGTTTTTTAAAGATTGGTACATAAAAAAATTCCACAAACTTATTCTTCAAATTGTTCTTGGGGTAAGTGAAAACCTACGGAATGTTGAATACATTATTGTGCGAGATGAAAAGAGAAGACATGCAGATAAATCATACAAAACAAAGAATGCAACAGGGGAGCTTCCTCTTGAGCAGTACTACATAAACAAGAGTGACAATCTAAACCCACGATATACGTTTGACTCGTTTGTTGTGGGCTCTTTTAATGAGCTTGCATACGCAGCATCTCAAGCAGCGGTAAAGCGCCCAGGAATCACCTATAATCCACTGTTTATATATGGTGACACTGGTAGGGGAAAGACTCATTTGATTCAAGCGGTTGGAAACGAGTATAAAAGACTGTATCCAAATAGAAAAGTGTTTTATCTGGCTTCTGAAAAGTTTGTGCATGAATTTCAATCTTCAGTAGCAAACGGTACTGCGAAAAGATTTAGAGAGAAGTATCGTCAATATGATCTTCTTATCATGGACGATATTCAATTCATGGCAAAGATGGAAAAAACACAAGAAGAACTATTCCATTTGTTTAACTACCTACACGACAACAATAAACAAATTGTTTTCTCGTCAGACAAAAACCCTAATCACATACCTGAATTAGCAAACAGGCTTCAAACACGCTTCTCTATGGGAATGATTGTTGATATTGGAGAACCAGATACTGACTCTAGAATATCTATTCTTCGAAAGAAGGCTACAGTACACGGTATTGTTCTTCCTCAAGAAACTATTGAGTTTATTGCTACAACAGCAAAGGGAAGTATTCGAGAGTTGGAGGGGATACTCAACAGTATTGTGTGTCACTCACAATTAAAGGGGGAGATTCCCAATCTGACAGAAATAAAGAATATACTTAAAACAATAAGTAAGCCTCAACGTTCTATTTCTGTTAAAAATATTGTCTCTAAAATTGCTGAGTTCTACGGTATTGATGAGGAAAGCATTTATGAAAAAACACGAAGGAGGGAGATTGTACGCCCCAGACAGGTAATCATGTACATTCTCCGAGAGGATTTCAGTGTTTCCTATCCAACAATAGGGAGTAAGATGGGAGGAAGAGACCACACAACAGTTATTCATTCGTGTGAGAAGATAAAGAGAGAACTTCTTACTGATACCGTTCTTGGTGAAGAGATAGATCAGGTACGGGGACTACTTGTATAAGTGTGGATATACTTGTGGAAACTGTGAGTAACTCTTTGTGGATAAGAAATAAAAAAAGTGAGGATAACCTGGTGACAAAAACACCCTTATCCACATCAAATAGTAAAAACCTTTTCTTATCCACAAAAATATTTTTTGCTTCAACAAGACTATCCACAGTCAGGGGGTTTGAAGCAGGGCAGGGCAGCTGAATATAATTAACTTTTCCACCTTTCCACAGTAGTAATAACAATAATAACTTATGTATATAGAAATTAAACACAGGGATATACAAAACGCAGTGAGGAGCGTATCACGCGTTGTACAAAAAAATCCTCAACTATCTGTACTTGGTTGTATTGTTCTTAGTGCTAAAAATAATAAAGTAAAAGTTCGTTCAACAAACCTTGAAGTTGGAATTGAATATACTCTTCCAGGAAAAGTTACTGAGGAGGGAGTAATTGCAATACCTGCAGCAGTACTTACAAGCTTCGTAAGTACGTTAAAAGGTGATGGAGTACTTTCATTAAAAGGTGATGGAGATATTCTTACTGCAAAAACAAAGTTTGGGTCAACTAAAATAAAAACAATATCTGCTGAGGACTTCCCTACGCTCCCTAAAGCAAGTGGAAACACATTTACAATACCTGCTCTTAAATTGAGTCAAAGTTTTAATAGCGTGGCATTTTGTGCTTCTCCTTCGATGATTAGACCCGAGCTAGCTTCTGTTTTCCTCAAAGGAACAGAAGAAGGCCTTATAAGTGTTGCAACAGACTCATTTAGACTTGCTGAAAAAAAGGTTCCCTTAGAGAAAAGTAATGAATTTGATCCAATACTTATTCCTGCAAGAAATATTCCAGACATATTAACTATTTTAGATGGAGAAGAAACAGTATCTGTTTCATTAGATGAACATAACGTTACGTTTGATACCGGAAGTAGATTTATAACGTCTAGATTAACTACAGGAAATTTTCCGGACTATACACAAATTCTTCCAAAGAGTTATGTCACTCACGCAACTATTCTTACCCAAGATATTCTTGATGCTTTAAAAAAGATCGCAATATTTAGTGATAGTTTTTCAAAGGTTTCTATTGATGTTTCTCCAAAAGAGAAAAAATTCATTCTTCTTGCTCAAAATATGGATATTGGAGAGACAATAGAAACAGTACAAGCGGCTCTTGAGGGAGATGATATGGCAATAAACTTTAATCATAAATATATATCTGATGTATATGGAGTTATACAGTCAGACAGTACACAATTATCCTTTGCTGGTCCCGGAAAACCTCTACGTATTCAAGGTATTGGAGACACTTCGTTTGTGTATATTGTTATGCCAATGAATCGTTAGTATTGAAAAAAGAATTCTAAACTTCACCCAATAACCATTTTTGTACTGAGAATTCCCAGTGTCCGTATTGAGAATCATTTCCAGGAACAAGAGGTTGAGGTCCTCTAGGGTTTGATTTTTCAACATAATGAAGAATAGAGTGGACAAACGGAATGTTGTTTGTGTTTTCTACACTCCACACACCTCGTAATATAGGTTTAAGATCAGAAGGTATTTCAGGAATCTCTCCAAAGAATGATTTAGGCCGAGTAAGAAGAGCTTCTCTCATAAACTCATTCCACAACGGAGCAATAATAAAACCAGCAACTTTTTTATCCATAGGTCTATTGTCATTGTTTCCAGCCCACGCACCAACTGCAATATTTGGTGTGTATCCAATAATCCAAGCATCCCTGTAATCATTGGTTGTTCCTGTTTTTGCCGCAACATCATATCCCGGGAAATAAAGAGGGGAATTTACACCAAATGCTGGAGTACGAGCAACATTATTTGAAAGCATATAGTTTAGTTCTGCGGCAACACTTTCTTCAAGAACTGTTCGGGGAGAATATTTTGGTTGGTATATAACAGTATTATTTTTGTCTCGCACTTCTAAAATAGAAACAGTATCATTTCGCACACCTTTATTTGCAAAAACACTGTATGCGCTTGTCATATCAAGAAGACGAACTTCTCCACCTCCAAGAACAAGAGAAAGTCCATATCGTGCTGGATCAACAAGAGTAGTAAGACCCATTCTTGAAGAAAGGTTTATAACATCTTGAATACCAACAAGGTATAGAAGTTTTACAGCAGGAACGTTTACCGATTGAGCGAGAGCATCAATGAGCTTCATTGGGCCTCTAAAAATGTCGTCATAGTTACTTGGTGAATAACATCCGTCATCACTGTTAAATACATCTGAATCACAACGTGCCGAGAATTGAGTGGGAAGATCAAAAAGAATAGTATCTCGCGTAAATCCTTCTTTTAATGCTTGTGCGTATACAAAAGGCTTAAAGGTTGATCCGGGCTGTCTCTCAGCAAGTGCAATGTTAAAGTTTCCATCAATGTCTGGGTCAAAATAGTCTCGAGAACCAACCATGGTTAAAATCTCTCCAGTTGCAGGATCTATTGCAATAAGTGCTGCGTTCTCTGCATCGTGTCGCTCTGAGTTCGCAAGAGCATATCGGAGCACGATCTCTTCAGCTTTTTGCTGTAGATCAAAATCAAGTGTTGTTATTACAGCGAAGCCTCCTTCTTCAAGAACTCTTGGTCCATATAGACGCTCAAGTTTTTCTTGTACATAAAAAACAAAGTGTGGAGCTTTAATACTTTGGTCTCCACGCGGTAAGAAAACAACTTCTTCTGCAATTGCTTCGTTATAATCTTCCTCTGTTACGAAACCAAGTTCAAACATTCGAAGTAGTACGGTTTCCTTTCTATCTTCCAGGCGTTCTCTGTTATTTCCGTATGGAGAATAGTATGTTGGTGCTTTTGGAAGCGCTGCAAGATACGCCGCCTCAGCAATACTTGTGTCGTTTGCACTTTTTCCAAAGAACGCACGAGAAGCTTCTTCAACACCATATAAATTTCCTCCATACGGAGACTCATTCAGATATACAGAAAGTATTTGGTCTTTTGAATACACTCTCTCAAGTTTTACAGCGATAATCCACTCCTTTAATTTTCTAGTAATACTCTTTTCTCTTGTGAGAATAGAGTTTTTAACAACTTGCTGGGTAATAGTTGACCCTCCCTGAACAAAAGATCCTTTTGTAATATTTACAAGAAGTGCTCGGACAAATGATATTGGCCGAATACCAAAATGTTCATAAAAACGATCATCCTCTATTGCAATAGTCGCATTTTGAATGAAAGGAGAAATATCTGAAAGAGGAACAAGACTTCGTTTGATATCTTGGCTCAAATCATACAAAAGAAATTCTCCAGTACGGTCATATATTTTTGTTGATTGAATAACTTTTCGTTCTTCAAATGCATTTAGGTCTGGGGTGGGGAGGAGGGCAATCCACAAAATAAGAACACCAGACATAAAAAAGCCTGTGCCAAATAAAATGGCAAGTACTTTTTGGTGGTGTGTTCTCAAGAGCTTCAAATGTTTCATTTTTCAATAATATCGGGGACTATGAGAAAACACAACGTACAAAGAAAGATTTTCTATGGTCTATAGGAAGCAAGGGCACAAATACTCAGTGCAACAGCATCATATTCATCATCAAGCGCTTTGGGATTAATTCCTGAAATGAGACGTTTCGTCATAAGAATAACGTCTTTTTTTGTAGCGTTTCCATATCCAGTAACTGCAATTTTTACTTCTTGTGGAGAATGTTCTATTACAGGAATATTGTGTATACCCGCAAGCGTAAGAATCATTCCTCGAGATTCTGCTACAGCAAGGGCACTCTTTTTATTGTTTGTTGAAAAGAAAAGTTTCTCCACGGCAATAACATCAGGTTTATATTTTGTAAGTATCAGAAGAAGTTCTTTATGTAAATCAGCCAACCTCTTAGACAGGGTGTCTTTTTTATCCGTCTGTGCACACGCAGAGTAAAGAAGCTCGTGGTTGTGCACAGATCCTGTAATTACAGCAATACCCAGTCGATCATATCCTGGGTCACAGGCTAAAACAGTTTTATGATTTGTTGTGATAGACATCTTGTATATCGTCTTGTTCTTCTAGTGCTTCCAAGAGAGCCTCAAATGATTCAAGAGACTCTGTGGGAAGATCCATTGGGTTTTTTGGTATCCATTCCATTCCTTGTTTTTCAAATGCCCATGCAGCAGATCCTGGTTCTCCAAGAGAAAGCCCTCTTTTAGAGAGCAGGTGTTTTATCTCTTGCGCAGTTCTGTTTCTGTTGTCGGTAAGTGTCTCAACTAAAAAGGCTAATCCTCCAGGTCCATAAAATTCGTATGTGATTGCCTCGAGGTCCGCAGCATCTTTGTCTACTCCTTTTGCAACAGCTCGCTCGATATTGTCTTTTGGCATTGATTCCGATTTTGCGTTTTCAATAACTGCCCGAAGACCGGGATCTGTTATGTCTCCACCAGCTGCCTTGCTTGCAACAGCAATAAGCTTTGCATATTTTGAGAAAACTTTACTCCTCTTTCCATCAGTAATAGCTTTCTTGTGTTTAATTTTTGACCATTTATTGTGTCCTGACATAGTGTAAATACTATAGCGTAGATAGGAGGTAAAGGGGAAATGTCTATTTCTTTCCAATAGTTTGGCTATACGCCGAACCAAAAATGAGACCAAATGCAATACCAAGCCCTATGTTATTAAATGCAATACCAAGCCCTATTCCCGCAAGAAGCCCGACTCCAATGCTTGGCCCTGCCTTTATAAGATCTTCTTTTGTTTTCATATGTAAGTACTATAACCTTAAATGCGGACATCTTTTATTGTAATATTTACAAGGTTTATTTATATGAAAACCGCCCTACGTAATGAGGGGCGGCCTACAATATCTACGTTTTCAGCCTACGTAATGAGGGTGGCTAAAATATTTGTGTTTTCAGAGATGTTTTTAATTGGAGAAATATATATGGTGCTGGGGCCTACAGTAACGGTTGAATAATCTGTCACTTGCATACCAATCCTTTCTTTTGGCACAATGCGTGAAATGAAATTAAACACTTTTCTTTGTGCTTTCTTAGCGGTATCTGCTTCCAAGTGTCCAACACATATCTTCCCAAGAGAAAAATTCTCTAAATGTATTAAAAAGAACATAACGAACTCCTTTTTGTTCAAGTTTAATTACTTAAACCAATGTGTGTAATGTGCTGTATCTATCAAGGCTTGTCAATCAGCATATAAAAAAGGCTGCCTCACATGGCAACCTTTCACTCTTCTTGCTTATTAAGGGAGAAGAGGTAGATGATTTTCGAATTCATTTTCAAAGTTTGTGTTTCTTTCAAAATTACCGCTGCACCCTATTACGGTTTCGAGGTAGCTCTTTTTATCATAGCCAGACTACTTATTTTACTAAGTTTCCATGTCTGTTTTTCATTGCCATGCTGCTCCTAAGGTCCATCTCGACCTACATTTCCTAATGTGTATTATACATATTAAACCCTGGTTGTCAATATGCTACAACCCCATGTGCTCATACGCTCTTTGCGTCGCAATTCTTCCTCGTGTAGTTCTTTCAATAAATCCAAGGCGGATAAGGTATGGTTCGTATAAATCCTCAAGAGTAGAAACCTCTTCACCAAGTGCTGTTGCAAGAGTCTTGCTTCCAACAGGCCCCCCACGAAATGTCTCAATAAGTACCTTCAGGTATTTTCTGTCATCTTTATTAAGCCCTTTGTCATCAATTCCAAAAAGTGTACTTGCTTCTGCAAAGAGAGGAATATCAGGATTCTTTTTTTGTACTGAAACATAATCTCTAAAACGCTTTAGGAGATAGTTTGCTGTACGAGGTGTAGATCGTGATCGCTGCGCAATAATCTGCAACACATCACCTGGAACACTAAATTTCAACAGCTTTGCTGAACGCGAGATAATAGTTGCAATTTCATCGTCAGTATATAAATCAAGCTGGTGAACACCTCCTCCAAATCGAGAACGTAGAGGTGAAGATACTTGCGCAATGCGTGTTGTTGCTCCAACAAGGGTAAATGGAGGGAGGTCTAACTGTACGGTTCGTGCCGAAGGTCCTTTTCCAAGAATAATATCCAAACGACCAGCTTCAAGGGCGGGGTAGAGAAGCTCTTCAACTTTTTTAGAAAGTTGGTGAATCTCATCAATAAACAAAATGTCTCCTGGTTCTAAATTGGTTAAAATTGCGGCAAGATCCCCGGCGCGCTCTACCGCAACACCTGAAGTAACCCGAATGGGTGCATTTAATTCATTAGCAATGATATATGCAAGGGTTGTTTTTCCAACACCGGGAGGTCCATAGAAAAGAAGATGCTCAGGAAGCTCTCCGCGCCCCTTCGCGGCCTCGATAGATATCTTCAAGTTCTCTTTAGTGTGTATTTGGCCTATATACTCTTCCCAATTGTCGGGACGAAGTGTTGAATCTAGGTCAGCGCGCGCAGGCTTTTTTTCTGGTGGGGTACTTGACATGTTCATATTATATGATAAAATCCTTTTTAGTGCGAGTTCGAAGCTCGCTTTTTTCTTTAAGTAAGAACGTAGAGTCTCTAAGGTAAAGCTTGACGGCTTGGGTCCGTCCCAAGGATCAGTTGGTTTACGCTGATTGTCTCCCGAGGTTCAGGAGTCTTAATTGCCTTAGGGACTGTGCGTTTTTTCTTTTTATTCTCCTACAACACGTCGGACCTCAGCAATAGTGGTAATACCTTGTAGAGCTTTTAATACTCCATCTTGAGCCATGGTAAGTGTACCTTGTCTTAACACTTCTTTTTTTATCTCACTTTCACTAGGGTCTGTTTTTAGAAATGTAGCTAATTGGTCGTCCATAAAGATTGCCTCAAAGATTCCAATACGACTTACGAATGATTCTCCAGGAACATCCGTTGAAGGAACACTTTGGCGTGTGGGAAGGTTTGGTTTTTCAACTCCTTCAGGAAGAGTCGCCAGGTGTTTTTCTGCAAAAGCTTTATCTTCTCCCTCTAGAGGAACTTCTTTTATTTTCTTTGGGTCAAGAACCCGAACAAGGCGCTGACCCAAGGCCACGTTGATAGCAGAACCAAAACTTCTTGAATCTACTCCAAGGTTTACAAGTCGTGGAAATGTTCCTGCGGCTGAGTTTGTATGAAGCGTAGAGAGTACAAAGTGTCCGGTTAGGGAAGCGCGTATTGCAGTTCCTGCAACGTCACTGTCTCGAATCTCCCCAATCATAATTACATCAGGGTCCTGTCGAAGAAGTGATCGAAGGCCGCTTGCAAAAGTGTACGTGTCACCATCAACCTGTGTTTGTACAATTCCTGGAAGTTTATACTCAACAGGATCCTCAATAGTTATGATTTTAATATCAGGAGAATATATTTTTTGGAGAAAAGCATAGAGAGCCGTTGTCTTTCCTGATCCTGTCGGTCCGGTAGTGAGAAGCATGCCATTTGGCTTTCTGATTTCTTTCACAATTCGCGAAAGGAGGTTCTGTGGAATTCCAAGAGAGTCGATAGTGATGCGTCCTTGCTCTGAATTTAAAAGTCGGAGCACAACAGACTCTCCAAAAGCTCCAGGTATTACGGATGCACGAACCTCCACATCATTTTCTCCAATTTTTATACTAAAACGTCCATCTTGAGGGCGGGTGTGCACATTCAGCTTCATCCCAGAGAGGATTTTTATTCGGGAAAGAATAAGGCTATAGATTGGAAGATCAATACGAGAAACATCTGCAAGCATTCCTGTTACGCGGAACCTAATTTTTACAACTTCTTCATTTGGTTCAATATGTATATCAGAAGCTCGTAACGCTGTTCCTCCTGCAAAAAGAATCTCAAGGAGACGTGTTGCTTTACGCGCTTTATCAAGAGAGGTGAGAGAATCTACTTTCTTTGTAATTTCTGCAAGAGAGGTAAGTTGTGCCAGCTCTTCAGCAAGTCTCTTTTCAGAAATGGCAAATGAACCCGGTGTACTTGTAGAAACAGAATCAAGATCTGCATAGCGAGTAAGTGCTTTCTCAATACTGTACTGAGATACAAGAAATTTTTCAACAGAGAAGCCTCGAGAAGAAAGTTCTTGGGCAAACGTATCAATGTGTTGATTTGTTGCTTTATCAAAGGCAATGCTTATAATCTTCCCTTCTTTTTGAAAAGGAACGATGCGAGTTGCTCTTGATTCGTGTTCTGTGCTTAATCTCAAAGCCTCAGGGTTAATGGGGTATGAAGATAAATTTATGTACCCAAGGTTATAGCGATTTGCAAGAATTTCTGCAACATCCTCTGCTTCTGCGCGCCGTGCAGCTTCTAGGGTTTTGTCTCCATCAAAAAACTCAATCATGGAGATATAATAACAGGGAATATGCGCTGTTTGACAAATAGTAATTAAAATTATATAATATATTCAGTAAAATCAACCAAAGGAGGACGTTATGCGTCATTTAGCACTTTTACTCATAGTCATTTTTGTTTCTGGATGTACCACAACAAATGTTGGTTCAAAGGATTCTCGAACTCGTCTTAACTTCGGGAGTACTGGAAATGTCCAGGTCCGGAGTACCTTACGAGTTGAGGTTTGCACCACAGGAAACGATGGCTATATGCAGGGAGATCTTCATGAAGAAGGTCGATACTGTACAACTTTAGGGGAGCCGGGTGCAGTGCACTCGGATAGGCTCAAATACATGAGCGCCCCAGCACACCTTTTGTGGGTCTCTTTAAAAAACAAAGAAGAATGGTACACAGTGACTATTCCTCGTTGCGATTCAAGGAGACGCGGCCCGTGTGTTGCAGAAGAGTTTGATATTCTTCTTCATAAAAAATCATGGAGCTGTGTCACAAGATACGAGCGAAATCGCTGGTGTCGCACAAACAATAGGTACGGTCAATATCAGTAATAAACTGATCGTATTAAAAACCACGCTTTGCTTGCAAGGCGTGGTTTTTCTCATTTGGTATACTGCTTGGAATGGAATGGAACATTACTACACTAGAAGAACTTCATGCTGTGGCAGAAGAAGTGCAAAAAACTCTTACAAAAGATACTGAGCACGCTACGCTCATTACCCTAAAAGGAGATCTTGGTGCAGGGAAGACTGCTTTTGCAAAAGAGCTTGCAAAAATTTTGGGTATAAAAGAACACATAACATCTCCTACATTTGTTCTTGCGAAAGAATATAAACTTTCAGATCAAATATATGAAAAACTTATTCATATAGATGCATACCGATTGGAAAAAGATGAAGACTTGAGATCTGTAGGGTTTATGGAGCTCATAAAAGACGCAAACAATCTCATTCTTCTTGAGTGGCCAGAGCGGGTAGAGCAGACATTGCCTGTATGGAGGAAAGAAATTACAATTACCCTTGTTGGGGAAAAAAGAAATATTATCTATGGCAACTAAACGACTCATCGTAATTGATTCACACGGACTGATTCATCGGGCGTATCATGCATTGCCTGACTTTGTTTCAGATACAGGAGAACCAACGGGTGCACTCTACGGGCTTTCAACAATCCTTCTTAAAACAATCAAAGATTTAAACCCTGATTATATTGTTGCAGCAAACGATCTTCCAAAACCAACACACAGACACAGCATCTTCAAAGAATACAAAGGAACACGAAAGAAGATAGATGATGAACTCGGTGTTCAGCTTGCTCGTCTTCCAGATATTTTTAAAGCATTTGGTATTCCTTTGTATGAGGCAGAGGGCTATGAGGCAGATGATGTTATAGGGACAATAGTAAAACTTTTGAGAAAGAAAAAAGATCTAGAGATAATTATTGTCTCAGGTGACATGGACACTTTGCAGCTTGTAGAAGAAGACCGAGTAAAGGTATTCACCATGCGTCGAGGTATCGCAGATACTATTTTATATGATGAAGAAGCAGTGCAAGACAGATTTTCTTTTCATTCAGACCTAATACCAGACTTTAAAGGTTTTCGCGGAGATCCGTCGGACAACATTCCAGGAATACCTGGTATTGGAGAAAAAATTGCCACCAACCTTATTACCGCATTTGGTTCGTTAGAAGATATTTACAAAGCACTTGCAAAAGATGAGGATCAGTTTTTGGAAAAAGGCATAAAGCCCAGAATCATAAATCTTTTGAAAGAATACAAAGAGCAAGCAGAGTTTTCAAAGAAGCTTGCTGTTATACATCAGGAGGTACCAATTACTTTTGAGATGCCAACAGAGAAGTGGAGTGTTGCAGTGCACGCAGAAACTCTCATGGAAACATTTGAAGACCTAGGATTCAGAACATTAAGGGACAGAATACAAAAAATGGCAGGTATTGAAATGAAGGAAGAAGAAGTAGAGGAAGAGGAGGAGATAGAAGATAAAGAGATAGAGCGAGTAGGTATTATGCTTTGGATCCTTCGTTCAGATACAAGTAATCCAAGCCTTGAAGATATATATGGATACACCAAGGTTCGAGTGTTTAAAGATGCAGAAAAAATTCTTGTAGATGAATTAAGAAAAATACCAAAACTTCAGGCTTTGTACGACGAAATAGAAAAGCCGCTATTGCCTGTAGTTCTCAAGATGGAAGAACGTGGGGTAAAAATTAACGTAAAACAACTAAAGACGCTTTCAAAGAAGTATCATAAAGAGCTTGAGATATTGCGTACGAGCATACATAAGCTGGCGGGGGAGGAGTTTAATGTAAACTCACCTCGACAACTCGGGACCATTTTATATGAGAAGTTAGAACTTAAGCCAAAGAATCAAAAACGAACAGCGACAGGACAACGCTCAACAAAAGAAAGCGAGCTTCAAAAAATGATAGATGATCACGAGATAATCTCTCTTATTTTAGAATATAGAGAACTTCAAAAATTACTCTCAACATATATCGACACCATTACGAACCTGCTTGATGAGGGAGATCGTCTTCATGCAGACTTTGTGCAAGCAGGAACAACAACAGGACGAATGGCATCAATACACCCAAACCTGCAAAATATCCCCATAAAGAGTAAGAGAGGGAAGGTAATACGAAATGCATTTATGCCAGAAGAAGGATATGTGTTTGGAGTATTTGATTACTCTCAGATTGAACTACGTATTGCAGCATTTCTTTCTGGAGACAAAAAACTCATGCAGGTGTTTAAGGATGGAAAGGATGTGCATGAAGCTGTTGCTTCAGAAGTGTTTGAAGTTGCTGCATCTGATGTAACTGGAGAAATGCGAAGAAAAGCAAAGGCTATTAATTTTGGAATTCTATATGGCATGGGAGTAAATTCTCTAAAAAAAGCAATCGGATCAACATATGCTGAGGCGCAGACATACCTACAAGAGTATTTTGCAAAGTATAAAAAACTTTCGGAGTATCTTGAGGAAACAAAAGGAGGAGCGCGGAAGCTCGGGTACACAGAAACAATGTTTGGACGTCGTCGGTACTTCGATGGCATTAATTCAAAGCTTCCATTTGTGCGAGCTCAAGCTGAGCGTATGGCACTCAATGCTCCTATCCAGGGAACACAAGCCGACATTATAAAAATTGCCATGGTGAAGGTAGATGAGTTTATTACCAAAGGTAAACACGATGCACATCTCGTACTCCAAGTGCACGATGAATTAGTGTATGAAATGAAAGACCCTTCAATTGCTCCAAAAATACAAAAAATAATGGAGAGTGCAATATCTCTTGAGGAGACATCAGGTATTCCACTCAAGGTAGATGGGGCCGTGGGAAAAAATTGGGGAGAAACTAAAAAAATATGATTTATGCATTTATAGGCACCGATGGACAAAAGGTTCGCACAAAAGCGAATGCATGGATTGAAGCTGGACGAGCAAAAGATTCTCAGCTCACGTACGTGCGGATAACAGAAGACCTTTTTAATGAAGATCTGGTGCTTGAGAACCTAGGAGGACAATCATTGTTTGCAAAACGAATGCTCATTTCTCTTGATGGTGTTATGCAAAAAAATGAAGCATTTATACTTGAGCACCTGCAGCACTTGGCAGAGTCAGACAATGTTTTTGCGCTCATAGAAGGGAAGCTTCTTGCAAAAGCAAAGAAAGAGATTGAGAAACATGCAGTCAAAGTATTTTCATACGATCTTCCGGCAAAAGATTCTAAGCCAAACTTTGCTATTTGGAATGCTATAGATAGAGGAGACGGTTTGGTTGCTTGGAAAGAGTTTCAAAAAGAGCACATGGAAGGTAAAGAGGTAGAGACACTCGCAGGGTTTATACATTCAAAGCTTAGAAGGAATATTCCAAAAGATAAACATGCAGCAAGACAGTCACGAGAATTTATTGATTTTTACCATAAAGCAAGGAGAGGAGAGATTGATTTTAAAGAAGGGCTAGAGCTGTTTCTTTTAAAAAGCATATAAATAGAAAAACCGGCATATGCCGGTTTTTCTATACTTGTCCGCCCACTAGGGCTCGAACCTAGGACCTTCTCCTTAAAAGGGAGCTGCTCTACCAACTGAGCTATGGGCGGAATCTTCATATATAACCGCAAAGTGACAAGAAGAGCAACTAGTAAGAGATTTGATCTACCAATTTTCCAACCTCATCATAGAGTCTAATTACTTCGCGATCCTGTTTCCAAAGCTCTCCACTACGTCCTAAGTATATCCTCCATTCGTTATCAAAGAATTTTTCATCTTGCTGATGGTTGCGAACGCAACCGTTGTAGTTGATGTTATTTTCAACAAAACCTCTACAAGATGCGGATACTGTTGGCGGAATGCTAGGAGTGATAGAGCACCTGGGAATGTTTTCAACAAAGTTTTCGCACGCGCCTTCTTTGTTTAAATCAATACCCGAAAATTCAATAAGCTCATCTTCTGGAAGAGGGCAAGAGTTTCGTATGCTTGGAGAGAAGGTTTGGTATTGTCCAAAATACCCCATACAAATATTCATGCGAAACGATGCGCCAATAGGGGACCTGCCACTAATAATGTATGCCGTGTCACCAGGATCAAGAACCAACGCTTCTTTTTCAAGGATGATTCCCGAAAGAGGAAGTTCTGTCCCAAATGGAATGACAGCATTTTTTCCAGTGACCTCAGAGACGAGTTTCCATCCGGATACGTTTATAGATTCTTCCGATCTCCTTGATACAGAGATACGAATATTTTCCTCTTGAGCATTTGTTTTGCGTGGACCACTGGTGCTTTTAGAAATAGAAACAGTTCCACGGTACAAAGACCGTTCAAGAGATGAAAACTCAGCGTCTGCTTCAGCCTGTCTCCTTCGTTCTTCAACTGCTGCAGCATCTGAGTCATCTGTTGGTGAAGAACTTCTTGTACTTACCCTAGGAAGCACACGAGGTGCGCGAAAGTTTAAAAGAGCTCCAGTTCCACGAGCCTCACCGGTACTTAATGGTTTTGGGGAAGAGATTGTAAAACCTCCAGAAGAAATAGCTTTATTTGGGCCTCCGGTTGCAACCCACACAAAGAAAAGAAGGATAATAATCCCAATTATAAAAAACGCATCTCCAAATCCTCCTCCGCTACTTTCTTTTTCTTCTGCCATATATAGATACTATAGGGTTTTATTACTCAGTTTGGCAAGTTCTTCGCGCACAACCGCTGCATCATCCCACGGAACTTTTTGTCCGTGTGCTTCCATAATGTATGGATCGGTACCTTTGCCCGAAATAAGGACAACATCATTAGTGTGTGCTAAAGAGAGCGCTTTTGCAATCGCTTCTCTGCGATCCATGATAATTGTAGGAGAAGGATTCATGTCAGCTGTCATTTCAGAGATTATTTTGTCGGGGTCTTCGTCATACGGATCTTCATTAGTAAGAATAACAACATCACAGTTTTGTGCTGCAATAGCCCCCATATGAGGACGCTTCCACGTGTCTCTCCCGCCCCCAGTGTTTCCAAGCACACAAATCTTCCTTTGTGTGGAGAAAGCTCCATAGAGGGCCTCTAGAGAGTCAGGAGTGTGTGCGTAGTCGACAATTGCGGAGAAATCTTGACCTCCATCAATAAACTCTACCCGCCCTCGCACCTTTTCTATTTTTTGAATTGCTTGTACTGCGTCTTTTGTCTGCACACCAAGTACTTCTGCTGTGGTAAGGGCGGCAAGTGCATTCATGGCATTAAATGTTCCAGGCAATGGAAGCGACACCTTTTCTTTTTTATACACAAACGAAACACCTGTTGAGGTCGTTTGTAGTTCTTTTAGATCTTGTTCAGAAAACGGAAACTGTTTTGTGCTGTATGCAAGGAAATCCTTCGCGTGTACATCATCTGTGTTTGCAATAATAGTTCCGTTATTTTTTTGAATCGCCTGTGCGTATAAAAGTTTTGCTTTTTTATAATTTTCAAAAGATCCGTGAGATTCGATATGTTCTTTTTGAAGGTTTGTAAATATAAGAATAGAAGGGAAGAGAAAGGTGTGACGAAATAATTTTGTCCCTTCACTTGTGGCTTCGATAATGGCATGTGTGGCACCTTGTTTTCGTGCACGAGCAAGCAGTCTGTGAATTTTTCCTCGACCAGGCATGGTCATTTTAAATTTGTTTGGAATTGTTTCTTCGGGAAGCTTATACGCAATAGTGCTTATAAGAACCGTTTTATGATCAGTCTCTTTTAAAATAGTGTAAAGAAGTTCTGAAACAGTAGATTTTCCTTTTGTCCCTGTAACAAGCACAACGTGCATGTGTTTCGCTGGGAATCCTGCAAGTACTGCGCCCATAAATGAAAGACTGTAATGATACAGAGAAAGCGCAAAGGGAGGGGTGTTGTTTCGAATAAACGTTTTTATTTTAAAAATCATGATTTTCGTAACGCTGCACGCAATCGTTCATCTTTATTTGTGATAGTTTCAGGAATATTGTGTAGTGCGTCTTTTGCTTCTCGTTCTTTATACCCAAGCGCAACAAGCGTGTCCAATATTTCAGTATCGTCATCACGCAACAACGCTTTTCCAGATCCCTCAACCTTATCTTTTAGTTCCACGATAATTTTCTCAGCCATTTTTTTACCTACACCAGCAACTCGTGTGAGGTATGAGATATCTTTTGCCTTAATTGCATCAGACAAGACTGCGACTGGAGCAAGGTCTGCAATATTTATTGCAGAACGAGGTCCAACTCCGGAAACTCCAAGGAGAAGCTCAAAAAAGTGAAGAGTCTCTTCTTCTGCAAAGCCATATAAGTCTGCTGCATTCTCTCGGAGTGCAAGATATGTGTGGAGGGTAATTTCTCTGCCAACCTTTAAGGAAGAGAGATCGCCTTTTGGCATTCGGACAATAAGACCTAAGCCAAATACACCAATAATAGCGCTCTCTTCATTAACAGAATTAACTGTTCCAGAAATCGTTCTAATCATGAGAATATCGTACCACGCACTTGCTTTTATGGTGGTTCTCATATACTATCGCGCTCACATATGGCAATAACTGAAGGAGCAAAAAAAGCACACCGAGCATCGCTACGAAAGCGGGTTTTCAACATTCGTCGGTGGCGAACTCTTAAGTCTGAAATTAAGGGTACTCAGGACCTTATTGCAACAGGCGATCTCAAAGCAGCAGCAGAAAAACTCCCTGCAGCATACAAAGCAATTGATAAAGCAGAGAAACGAGGGCTTATAAAGAAAAGAAATGCTTCACGAAAAAAATCTCAATTAGCACGAGCAATTGGAAGGAAGGAAGAAAAGTAAAAACGCCAAACGGCGTTTTTATTTTTGATTGTGTTCTCTACAGGAACTGAATCCAGACTAAAACCCCAAGAAATCTACCAATCGATCGAGGAGGCCTTCTTCATGAGCTTCTTCTTGTACGTAATAGTCGAGAACCTCATATATTTCAAATGGATCTACCCCAATAAGAGGAATAGATAGCTGGGGGGCAAAAATACTCTTTGTTCGTAAAGAAAGCACAGGATGTTCATCTTCATATTCAAGAACACAGAAAGAAACAATGTTTTCGTATGGGAAAAGTGTGGAATCAATAAGAACTCCACGATTTGTTAAAGAAATTTGATATTCATTTGCAGCACCAACTGACGCAAGTCCAAGTGCAACAGCTCCGGTAATAATTACGATTGCAAAGAGGATGTTTCCAAAAAGTATTGAGGCAACAGCAAGTGCGGTACCAAAAATACCAAGAACCCAATACCAGTCAGGTTTTCTGGTTTTTATGTTTCGCTCTGTTGTTTTCCATGTGAGGGGGCCTTGTTCCATTGCAAAAAGTATAGCACCAATACAGGTGGTATGGTGATGGTATGGATAGTAAAAAATCAATCCCAAACCCACTTAAGGACTTTGAGACTGTTATACGTGATGTGCATACGCAAATTTCTAAAGAGCAGCATTCGGCTAAGTACCCTCTAACATTTTCTCTACTTGCCACACTTGGTATTGCTGCTGTCATATACGGGTTTGAAGAAGTTGTTGGCACCGTTCCATTGCTTGGAGACAAGCCAATACTCATATTCTTTGGGGGATTATTTCTTTTGTTAATTACAGGAAGGCTATACTCTCGTTTGCAGGAATAATAGCAAACGTACAAACTTTGAACCTCTTTGCCCAAAGTGCCATTATGTAGAAAAAAAGTAACATTGGTGGTACATTACAGCCCATGACCAGGAGAGGTGGCAGAGTGGTCGAATGCGTCAGTCTTGAAAACTGAAGTCCTTGAAAGGGGACCGTGGGTTCGAATCCCACCCTCTCCGCCAATATAGAGATAGTAAAAAGCGCCCGTTGGGCGCTTTTCTTATAGAGACCGTTTTGGCTCTTCCTCTGCTTCTTTTGTTGGAAAATGTTTCTCTACCAACTCCTGTCCTTTCTGTGTTCGTTTTCGAAAAAAGAAATGATACAAGATTGGAAGCAACCCTATTGTGTTGAAAAGCAGGATGACAACAAACCAAATCTTCTGTCCATTCTTCGCAGAATTCCATAAACCAAGACCTTTCCAGGCAAGAGTCCATGTAATTAAGGCTAGAAGACCAACGAGATACAAAAAATTAATTTCCCCTGCGCTGCTGACAGCAGCTAGAACTTGTGTGTAATCCATATTCCGCGACTATAGCATAGAAAGCTCTCTCTGGTATGCTTGCAGGTATGAGATATATAGGGATTGATTATGGAACAAAACGAGTAGGTGTTGCTCTTTCAGATGATGATGGGAAAATGGGGTTTCCACACAAAGTATTGAACAACACCTCCACACTACTTGATGAGATTGTTCAGCTTATTTCTGACGAACAAATCAAAGGTATTGTTTTTGGTGATTCAAAAAACCTTGATGGAAAGGAAAACAAAGTGCAGGCAGAATTAAAGGCATTTGCTGCAAAATTAGAGGCTCAAACAAATATAGAGATTGCATTTGAACCTGAGTATTACACTACGAAGCAGGCAAAAGATGCACAGAAGCTTGCGGGAAAGGAATCAGAGCGTGCAGATGCAATAGCAGCAGCGATTATTTTAACAAGTTATTTGGAACGATATGGCAACAATAGATGATTTTTCAAAATTAGAGATTCGTATTGGAACGGTGATGCAGGCAGAGTTTGTTCCAGAAACAGACAGGCTTGTTCAGCTTACTGTTGATTTTGGAGAAGAAGAGCACCGGCAAATTATCTCAGGAATTCGCGATAGGGTAGAGGCAGCGGAAGATCTTGTAGGAAAGCAATTTCCATTTATTACGAATCTTGATATGCGCTTGATACGAGGTCTTGAAAGTAACGGGATGATTCTTGTGCCCGAAGGAAAAGCGTTTCTTTCTCCAACAGAAGAAGTTGTGTCAGGAATAAAAATAGGATGACATTAGAAATACCAGAAGAGAAAATAGAAGAGAAGCCATCATGGTGGCAGTGGTTTGAGAACCGTGGAGATGGACCTGTTGGGATGTCATTACTTGCAGCAGCTGCAATGCTTGATTCCATAATAATATTCTTCCCTCCAGAAATCATTCTCGCAGCGTTAGTTTTGGCAAAACCAAAGAAATGGATTTTCTATACATTATTTACCGTATTGTTTACAACTGTTGGTGCCATCATCACCTATATTCTAGGTGCATTCTTTTTTGATTTATTTGGAACAGTTCTTGTTTCTTTCGTGGGAGGAGAGTCAGTGTTTGTTGAAGTGCAGAAACTTTTCAATCTCAATGTGATACTCGGACTTCTTTTTGTGGGAGTAACTCCCATCCCTTGGGTTCCATTTCTTCTCGCTGCTGGGGTGTTTAAAGTTAACTTTGGAGCATTTTTAATTGGAGTGGTGTTAGCGCGTGTCATTCGGTTCGGTGTCATTGCTTTTTTGGTGGCTTTCTTTGGAAAGCCAGGACTTGCCCTAGTGCTACGAACACTTCGTTTTCTTGGCACAACGGGAATTATTATAAGTATTGTGGCTGTAATTATTGTCGCAAGTCTTTTTGTACAGTTCTTTCTTTAAATACAAAATGAATTAACAATCAGAAGGTATACTGTGTACATGGCACAAGAAGCATCAGGAACCTTTCGCGCGCTTTTTCCTCCTCCGCGCTTTTTAAAAATGCCAACAGCCGGTATCGACATGTCGACAAGCGGGGTGAAGTTTGTTGTGTTAAACCGCTCTGTTGCAGGGGTTATTATTGAATCTTTTGGGACGTACCGTTTCAAGAAAGGTGTAATTGTCGATGGAGATTTAGTAGAAAGAAGCGTTATACAGAGCGTGTTGCAAAAAATTAAAAAATCTCACGGAGTACATTTTGCAAGCGTTGCTCTTCCTGAACAGAAATCATATTTATTTCAAACACAGGTGCCGTATACAAAAGATGACAACATTATCCGTGCTTCAGTTGCGGGGAAGATTACTGAGAAAGTGCCACTTCCGATACACGAGGCGGCATTTGATACAGGACGCTTGTTTAGAGAAAAGAATATTCAACATGTGGCTGGTGTGGCATATGCCAGAAGAGTTGTTGCCGAATATACAGACGCTGTGTCTGCAAGCGATATCATTACACGATCAATGGAGAGTGAAATGCATGCACTCCCCAGAGCACTGCTCCCTACAGGGGAGAGCGTGACGTGTATGATTGTTGATTATGGAAAAACAACAACAAAAATAATGATCATTCAGAATGGAAAGCATCCGTTATTTTCAACAACGCTTGATATTGGAGGCCATGCACTCACTGTGGCCGTACAAAAGTTTTATGGAGTTACAGAAGAAGAGGCAGATGTAATTAAAAGAGAGAAGGGTATTCTCCTAGAAGAAGGAAATGTTGGGTACCTATCATCAGTGCTCACAACACTTTCTGGATTTCGTGATGAAGTATCTAAAAGATTTGAATATTGGCAGGATCGAGCACGGAAAGAAAAATCAGTAAAACCTATTGAAATGATTATTCTTGCAGGAGGAAATGGAAGTTTGCGTGGACTACCTGAGTACTTAATGGCATCTGTAGGTGTTCCTGTGCGAACAGGAAACCCTTTTGTGAATCTTGCTCCATTCAATGAGGTTGTCCCGCCAATCGAGTATGAACAGTCATTAAGTTATAGCGTTGCAATGGGCTTGGCGCTTCGAGAATATATCAATGATTAATCTTTTACCAGAACATAGCAAACACCGCTTTAAGAGAATGTATCTTCTCAGGCTACTTTCCCTGTCTTTGTTTACGGGAGCAATACTTTTTGTTATTCACAGCATATTACTCGTTCCTTCATATGTTTTCCTACAAGAACGAGTAATAAGCCAGGAGATAGAAAAAGAGTTTTTAGGAAGAACACTTGCTGCATCAGGGAGTGAAGAGGTTGAGGAGCGGTTGCGTATTTTAAACAAAAATCTTTCACTTCTTGAAACGCTGCCCATGCAACCATTATTTGTTGCTGCAACAGAAGAGGTTTTGGAAGTGTCTCGTATTGGAATTAAAATTACACAAATAACGTACAGTCCAAAAGATGCAAATGTACAAATAAGTGTTCGAGGTATAGCCACGGACAGAGATTCTCTCCGAAGTTTTGCAAAACGGCTTGAAGAACGAGAGAAAATTATAGGTGTTGACTTCCCAATAGGAAACCTTTCAAGAGAAAAAGACCTGCCATTTACTATTTCAATAATATTAGAATCATGAATCGGCAAACACTTATATCTCTAGTACTTTCAATTACTGTGTTAGCGGGCGCTGGAGCAGCATATTTCATCACGTTTAATGTGGTGTCACAGCTACAAGAAGAAAGTTTCTTGCTACAAAAAGAAATAAAAGCATCTCTTGATAAGGAGGAGCGAATTAATAGGGCAGAGAGAACCCTTTCACTTATAGAATCACAAGAAAAAACAATATTTGAATATCTTGTATCAGAGGAGACGATTGTAGATTTCTTGGAAACATTAGAGGGGATAGAAGAAGAAACAAATGTGGCATTAGATATTGTTTCTGTTGGTGCTGGGGAAGAAAGTGTTTTCAACATCAATCTAACTATTGAAGGCTCATTTAAAAATGTGATGAAAACACTTTCTGCTATTGAAAAACTGCCAGTATTTATAGGGATTGAAAGTGGAACGATAGAGACTATTCTCCGTGAAGGGGATACAAAAGAAATATGGACGGCCTCTGCATCGTATAGCGTAAAGCAAAAATAATATGGACATAAAAATTCTTACAAAAAAAGCTACAGAAATATTCAGAATTATTAAGAAGGGGTATTCTGGAAAAATACGAGCAGAGAGAGACTGGGGAATACTCTTGGGTATGGCTCTTGTACTACTCTTTATTTCTGCCGCTACCAATGCAGTTTTCTTTGCTCGTGTATACGAAGGAGAGCCTCTTTCTGAAAACGTAGACACGAATCCTCCATCAAGAGATACCGAAGGAATATCGGATCGGTTAGAAATAGTAGAAAATATTTTTGATAAAAGAGCCGCTGAAAAAAGGTCTGCCATAGATACTCCATATCCTTTTGTTGACCCAGCACGAAACTAGC
The DNA here is from genome assembly GCA_002400985.2 of Candidatus Wolfebacteria bacterium. Classification (GTDB taxonomy): domain Bacteria; phylum Patescibacteriota; class Minisyncoccia; order Phycocordibacterales; family Phycocordibacteraceae; genus Minusculum. Next base: position 98,470 of record NVRX02000004.1, on the reverse strand, counting down.
CGTAGGGTGTAGGGAGCTCCCGTAGTTCAATGGATAGAACAAAGGTGTTCTAAGCCTTTGATGTAGGTTCGATTCCTGCCGGGAGCACAAAATAGAAAAAGCACCGATATGTCGGTGCTTTTTCTATAGGCTGACTACGTTTGTAATATAAAAACTTCTTAAGATAAAGGGGCAGTATTTTTACCACCCCTTTGTATTTGATCGTTACTGACATCAATAAGTGTCAGGACGATTGTGATACATCAATTCTTTAAGGGTGTACCAATTCTCAAAAGAGAGAATCATTTGCACCGATGTAAGATGTCTGCCAGTTTTGCCTTCCTTATTTTTTTGATTTGCGTACTCAACTATTCCGTCGAGCAGCCAATGTGCATGAGCAAGTCGATCTTTTGAAGATACTTCCCCAAAAGTTTTGGAAATATCCATTCTTTTCTTTGGAATATTTTTTTCTTCAAGTTGTTTTCTATAGAGAGTAACAACTTCAAGTATTTTTTTCAGTTCCATAGTAGTCTCCTTTTCTGGTCAATTTTAACACAAAGGTTTAAAGGTTGAGGTGATTATTAGACACGTTATAAACAAAAGACACCATTACTGGCGTCTTTTGTTTATTGTTGTGGGCGATGAGGGATTTGAACCCCCGACCTTTTCAGTGTAAATGAACTGCTCTACCAACTGAGCTAATCGCCCTTGTGATAGGAGCATACGCAATTACTCCTTTTTTCGCAAGAGTGATACACTCGCGAATATGGAAAAACGTCTACACGCTATTGTTTCTGGCCGCGTACAGCTTGTAATGTATAGGGATTTTGCTCGTAGGAAAGCACAAAAGCTAGGAATTGTTGGTTGGGTAAAAAATCTAAAAGACAATACTGTAGAAGTCGTTGCAGAGGGGAGAAAAGAGCGGTTGCTGGAATATATTGAACTACTTAAAGAGGGGCCTTTCCTTTCTGAGGTAAAAGGTGTAGACATAAAGTGGTGGGATGGCGTAACTGGAGAGTTTAAAGTTTTTGAAATCATACATGAGTAAAACACTTTCAGTAGGAATTATAATGGACGGAAATCGCCGATGGGCGAAAGGGAAGAATCTTTCTGTGCCAGAAGGGCACAAAGCTGGTTCTGAAACACTCATCACGCTGTTGAAAGAGTATTCGTTTTTAAAAAAAGAGCACGGAATAGAACATTATATTTTCTATGCCTTTTCAACAGAAAATTGGAACAGAAGCAAAGAAGAGGTTGTCGGATTCATGGTGTCATTAAAAAAAGGACTTTCTGTATTAAAAAAAGAACTTACAAAAATAGAAAATCCTCCAAAAGTTGTAGTGCTTGGAGACAGATCACGTCTTGAAGAAGGAATTCAAAATGAAATAAGTAAAATAGAGGAAGAAACAAAAGGAAACAAAGGAACAATAGCTATTGCGTTGTCGTACGGTGGACGAGATGAGATTGTGCGTGCGGTACGTAAAGGAGGAGAGGTTTCAGAAGAAGGTATTAGCAAAGCTCTAGACACTGCAGGTATTCCTGATCCAGACATCATTATTCGCACCGGTGGAGAAAAACGACTTTCAAACTTTCTTCTATGGCAGGCTGCATATAGTGAGCTCTTTTTTCTCGATACACTTTGGCCTGACTTTACAAAAGAGTCACTCATAGAGTGCATAAAGGAGTACAATGCAAGAGAAAGACGACACGGCGTATGAATATATCAATAATATACGAAGATAGTGATGTGGTGGCAATAGAGAAGCCTCAGGGCATCATAGTGCACCCAGATGGTGTATCTAAGGATAAAACCATTAGTGACTGGATGCTAGAGACGTACCCAGAGAGCAAGGACGTTGGTGAGCCAATGACAATAAAGAATGGCGAAGAGATTACACGACCAGGTATTGTTCACCGGTTAGACAAAGATACTTCTGGTGTATTAATTTTGGCAAAAACAGAAAACGCACACGCATATCTAAAGGAGGCATTTAAAAATAGGGAAGTACAAAAAGAATACACAGCTATTGTGTACGGGGTAATGAAGTCCAAAGAGGGTGTTGTCGATAAACCCATTGGGCGAAGTTCTCAAAACTTTAGAGTATGGTCTGCGGGACGGGGGGCACGAGGCAAGCTGCGAGATGCCGTTACAGAGTACAGAGTATTTAAAGATAATGGAGAATTTTCAATAGTTAAGTTATTTCCCAAAACAGGGAGAACACATCAACTCCGTGCACATATGAAGTATATAAATTACCCAATTGTGTGTGACAAACTATATGCACCCAAAAGAGAGTGTGCTTTTGGACTTAATCGAATGGCGCTTCATGCAAGGTCTATTACACTAACCCTTCCTTCAGGAGAGGAAAAAACGATTAAAGCAGACTTCCCAGAAGATTTTAAAAAGGCAATCGATTCCTTTGAAGACTTGCCTTAATAAGGCTTAGTATGCTATTCTCGGCGCCATGCATACAGTAATTTCACCTGTAAATATAGAGGAGCGAAAAACACTTGGTATAAAGCCGGGTGACACTGTTCGTGTACACCAAAAGATCCAAGAGAAAGGGAAAACTCGTATACAGCTTTTTGAAGGTCTTGTTATCGCCGTAAAGCACGGTGCTGAGGCAGGAGCGACATTTACCGTACGAACAACTCTCTCTGGTGTTGGAATTGAAAAAATCTACCCTCTATATTCTCCAAATATTGATAAAATTGAAATTGTGAAGCGATCTAAGGTTAGGCGATCTAAGTTGTACTTTATTCGAGAAAAGGTTGCTCGAGAAACACGACGACAGCTACGACGCATGCGTCTTATGGACAGGACAACTACTTCAGAGCGTGAGCAAGCTGAAAGACGAAAGAAAAAAGAGGAAGAGATGGCAGCAAAAGCTGAAGCTGACGAGAAGGCTGCAGAAGAAGCAAAGGTTGCAGAGGAAACAAAGAAAACTGAAGAGGTGCCTGCTGCTGAAACTGCAGAAGAAGCTCCATCTGAAGAGAAAACTGAAGAGGTTTCAACTGAAGAAAAGAAAGAAGAGAAGTAAGTATTGTTTAAATACTGAATTAAAAATAGTCGAGAAAGCTCGACTATTTTTAGTACAACTGGTATAAATGCCAGACATGGCGACCGTGGTGTAACGGTTAACACTACAGTTTGTGGTACTGTCAATCCGGGTTCGATTCCCGGCGGCCGCCCAAGATTTAGAACACACAAGAGATATAAGTTGCTATACTTAATGTATGAAAGAACTTTTCCTAGGAACTATATTACTTACACTCGTTGGTATCGTTGGATTTTTATACCAATATGCAAAAGATACCCCCAGAGGACCAATTGCCTGCACATTAGAAGCGAGGATTTGTCCTGATGGAAGTACGGTAGGACGGACAGGCCCCAACTGTGAATTTAGAGCTTGTTCATCTAGATAAATAATATGCCAGCAAAAGAAATAAGTATTGAAAAAGCAAAAACAAATAAACTATTTTATTTTGTTGCAAATGCTCTTGTCTATAGAAAAGAGGACGGAAGATGCCTTCTGTTGAAAAGGTCTGAAACAGAAAAGGTTCATCCTGGAAGATGGGCAACACCTGGAGGGAAAATGGAATGGGCTGATTTTGATGTTAAAAACCCAACAAGGTTAAATGGAGAAGTTTTAGATTATCTAGATTCAGTAGAGGGATTGCTCAAGAGAGAAACAATGGAAGAAGCAGGAGTAGAGCTCGAGGATGATTTTAAGTTTATAAATAGCAATACATTTATTCGTCCCGACGGTATTCCTGTTGTTCTTGTAAAATTAGCTGTTTCGTATAAAAGTGGAGATGTTGTCTTAGAGGAAGGCTGTTTTGATGATTACACATGGGTGAATGAGGAAGAGATTAAAAAATTAGAATGTATTGATGGTATTTGTGAGGAGGTAGCAAAAACTATTGCATTGTATAAAAAATAATCCGCCACGCTACAGTATGTAGCAGGGCGGAATGTTTATAGTTTTACAGCAGTCAATTTCTTCCAAATTGTTAACGGTACATCGGTCTCTGTTTCCTCGTCTTCTTCGTCTTCGTTACGAATCTTTACTTTAAGGCAAATCATTACCTCAAACAGGTCGCTTTTTTGGTTTTGTTGAGTGTATCGCGTAAGTGTAAATTCTCCTGCAAATACAGAAACTTCTATTAGAACTTCTTCATTAAGTTTCGTCATCAGACTCTCCTTTCATGTCTAAATAGCACCATACGCGCCAAGCATGCAAAAGTAAACTCAAATGATATACTGCTCGCATATGAAAGAAATATTTAGAAAATTTATAGATGGAGAAAAAAATAATATTGTAACGGCGGTGTTGTTTTTGCTTGCTGCATTTCTAGCAGTGCAAACACTCACCGGTCTCGCAGAGCTTCGCTTTGTCGGGTCCGGTATCCCTGCAGTGAATACTATCTCAGTAGAAGGTGTGGGAGAGGCTGTTGCTGTACCAGATATTGCAACAATTTCATTTACTATTCGATTTAAGGAAGATACTGTTGCGCAAGCTCAAGAGAAGACAACAGTATTGGTAAGTTCTGCTCTAGCATATCTTGATGATCAAGATATTGCAGACAAAGATATAAAAACAAACTCATACAATGTATATCCTCAGTATGATTATTTCCAAACAACTTGTATCCCAGGAGTTCCCTGTAGAGGAGGGGAGTCAAAACTTAGTGGATACGAAGTAAGTCAAAGTATCTCTGTAAAAATACGAGACCTTGATCAAGTAGGTGCCATTTTGGGCGGACTTGGAGAAATGAATGTACAAAATATCAATGGTCCAAATTTTGAAATAGATGATCTTGAGAAAATACAGGCAGAGGCTCGAGAAGAAGCTATTAAAGAAGCAAAAAACAAGGCAAAAGTTCTTGCTCGCGATCTTGGCGTGAAGCTGGTTCGTGTTGTTGGGTTTTGGGAAGACAACGGATATTATGGAGGATACAAAGCACTGGGTGCTTTTGATGCAGTATACGCAGAAGGCTCAGATTTCCTTCCAGAAATACCTGTTGGAGAAAATGAAATTACCACTCGGGTAAATATTACGTACGAAATACGCTAAAGGTATTACACGGATAGTATTTAGGAAAAAAACAGACATGCGGACAGCGTGTCTGTTTTTTGACTTTCTGTATACGAGTGCTATACTCTTTGCAAGTAAGGGCCCGGAAGGGCTTTTTTAAATAAAAACATGAAAACATTCTTCAATTACTTAAAGGACGTACGAGGAGAGATGAAGCACGTGTCGTGGCCTACACGTAGGCAGGCAACCGCATACTCTCTTCTTGTAATTGGTATATCACTCTTTGTCGCCGCGCTTCTTGGTGCGTTCGACTTTATCTTTACTGGTATTGCAGAGAACTTCATTTTCTAATCATATGGCAAAACAAGAAATTACAGAAGAGCCACACTGGTATGCAATCCATACGTATTCTGGGTATGAGAATGCAGTGTCTCGAAATCTTAAGCAGCGAATAGAGTCTCTAGGAATGGAAGACAAAATATTTGAAGTTGTTGTACCTACAGAAAAGAAAATTAAAGTGAAAGCAGGAAAGCGCGTAACAGAAGAAGAGCGTATATATCCTGGATATATTCTTGTAAAGATGGTGGTAAACGATGACTCCTGGTATGTTGTGCGGAACACTCCGCGCGTAACAGGATTCGTAGGATCAGGAATTCACCCTGTGCCTATGAGTCAGGATGAAGTTGATACGCTTATGGAGCGAATGAACACAGATGTTATAAAACACAAGATTGATTTTGAGGTTGATGATGCGGTTACCATCACAGATGGTCCGTTTAAGGAGCTAGAAGGGAAGATTGGAGAGGTAGATGAGGAGCGAGGAAAGGTGAAAGTTCTTGTGTCTATGTTTGGACGTGAGACACCTGTTGAACTCGACTTCTTGCAGGTTAAGAAAATATAAGTAGTATAAGCTCGCATATGGCAGAAATAGTAAAGAAAATTAAACTCCAGATTCCTGCAGGGAAAGCAACACCAGCTCCCCCTATTGGAACTGTACTTGGACCCGCAGGTATTAATATCGGCGACTTTGTTAATCAGTTCAATGATCAGACTCGAGAAATGATGGGAGATATAATTCCCGTAAAGCTTTTCATATATGATGATCGGTCATTTACATTTACGCTTAACAAACCACCAGCATCAAGGCTTATTCTTAAAGCTCTTGGAATACCAAAAGGTTCAGGAAAACCAAACACTTCTAAGGTTGGAAAACTAACTCAAGAGCAACTCACTGCAGTAGCTACTGAGAAGATGGAAGATCTAAATGCAAAAGATATTGAACAAGCAAAAAAGGTTATAGCAGGAACAGCTCGTTCAATGGGTGTAGATGTAGAGTAAGAATACAGACAAAGGTAAAAAAGACTCAGGGTACATCCTGGGTCTTTTTGTTATACTGGGTTAACTATGAAAAAAGGGAAACTAATTGTGCTTGATGGAGGAGATGGTTCTGGGAAGGCAACTCAAACTAAGCTTCTTGTAAAAAATATAAAAAGCAAAGGTCTGAAAGTTAAAACATTAGACTTTCCTCAGTATGAAAAAAACTTTTTCGGATCTCTCATTGGTGAGTGTCTTAGAGGGGAACACGGAAGCTTCACAAAAACAGATCCATACATTGCTTCAGTTTTATATGCGGCAGACCGTTTTGAATCAAAGAAGAAAATTGAAGAGTGGGTTAAGAAAGGAAACATTGTTGTATTAGACAGATACGTGAGTGCAAACCAAATGCATCAAGGAGGAAAGATAAAAGATCCAAAAGAACTCAAAAAGTTCTTAACTTGGCTCGATACTATGGAGTTCTCAATATTTAAAATTCCACGGCCAGACATAATTATATATTTAGATGTTCCGGTAACAAAAACAAAAGAACTTCTTTTGGGGGCAGCAAAAAAGAAAACATATTTAAAAGGGAAAAAAGACCAAACTGAAAATGATACAAACTATTTAGAAAATTCTCGAAAAGGAGCGTTTGCAATAATTAAAAAAGAAAATAACTGGAAGAAAATAAATTGTATCTCTCGAGGAGAAATGAAAAGTAGGGAAAAGATACAAGAAGAAATTTGGAGTGTTGTAGCAGAGACAATAAAAAAGTAGCCGCACCAAAGTGCGGCTACAGTATTTTGATACAAGTTATGCATCTTCATTTATAACAATATCTTGTTCACCACGACGAATGTCGAGGTGATCTTCAGACTTGTCATAGTAAAGAGCAAGGTCTTTGAACATTCCTCCTAATTCACTACCCATTCGCTGCGCAATAACGCGAAGCGTTGGATGAACAGTGCTTTGTGAGCGAAGTTCGATCAAGTACACAAGGGCTGGTAATCCGCCCGTTATGCAGTTTGTACATCGATATCCCATTGGGATATAGTACTGCAGCAATGCAGGATCAACTGATAAGTCTTCCAGTCTGTCCTCAAGAACACGAAGATGTTCCACCGCTTCTTCCTTCAGATCCTCAGGCATTTGCTTAAGGTACCAAGGTTCGAAGCCGTGATTCATATTCAAGATCGGCATACGTTGTATCACCGCCCTGTGTCGTTGCACATCCCGAAAAGATCCAAAATCTAAAAGAAATTTAAACTGAATCTGTCCAAGTCCTTCAAGCCATTTTGGAAGTTCCGTTTTTCCATTGGGGCGCTCTTTTAGCAAAGACTTAACTTCGGGAGAGAAATTTTTCTCACGGAGTTCGTTCCTTGTAAGCTCAAAAGAGAAAGATTTAGGCTCATCGTAATATGATAACCCCATATATTTTGCAATATACTTCTCAGTTTCTCGGTAGATTTTTCCAGGCTCTTGAAATGAGTCTGGAAAAGCTTCATACAAAGCCTCGTGAAGTGCTGTTGCAATATTGCGAACCTCAGCAAGTGGGTGATTTCGAAGTTCAGGGAGTCTATCCCCAAAAATACGAATTTTCCCATGCCACGCCAAGTTCGTTGATGCACCAGCCGGTAAGAATGCCCTCATAATATCGAATGCACGAGCATCCAACATTTTTGTATGAGCTACTTCACGCCCTTTCTCTTTGAGGGGAAATTCTGCAGCCAAATACGGCTTTAAAATTTCAAGTCCCTTAAGATAAAAAGTACGTTGATATTCCAAGATATCTCTTCCTGTTTTTAGTCCAACAGGATTAATAAAATCTTGTTTACTGAAGTCGATATATCTTGTTGAAGCTTCTTGCCCGTCATATAGGCGAAAATCTTGAATAGCTTTTGCAGCAAGCATGGAAATCCCTTCAATGAAGACTGTGATACTTCCGCAGTCTCCGATAGATTTATGTCCATATCCGACATAATAGGTTTTCATGAATTTCTCAAAACCTTTTTTATCAAGGACTTCAAGATGTTCTCTTATACCCCCAACACTTCTGGAATGAAGTGCTGCAAGCATTGCTTGAGCTGGTGGAGTAATAGCTGCGCCTGTATCAAGCACAAGTACACTCCCTCCGCCTTCAATATTTCTTGTTACATGAGTTAGATTGTCTAAACGTACCATTCAGGTCTCCTTTTCTGTTAGGGTTCAATCTGGCTTGAAGGTATCACATGTCACTTGAATATGCATTGTGGTACTATTTTCTTACTAAGAAACATAAAAAATATGGATATTTTTCAAAAAATTGTTGCATGGAATAAAGAGCGTGGGATTCTCGATACCGATTTTGATCATGTGAAGGAGGTTTCTTTTATTGTAGAAGAACTTCTAGAAAGTACAGGTAAGTATGACAGCATTACAGCTCGTGACAGGGCGGCTACATATGCCAAAGAAATTGTTGAGACGCCATGTCTTGATAAAGAGGTAATTGTTGATGCTTTTGCTGACATTATCGTGTTTGCAACTGGGGCCATTGCTAAAAATGGATATGACCCATCAAAAGTAATGGAAGAGGTACATAAAGAAATTAATTCACGTACGGGAACTTTGGTTGATGGAAAGTTTGTAAAAGATAAAGATGCCAAGATATATAAAGCAGATCTAAAAGCTTGTTGTACAAAATAAATAATATGGAATATTTACAAAAACAAGATAAAGAAGTTTTCAAAATTATAGAAGGAGAAGAAAAAAGGCAAGATGAGGGCCTTGAGCTCATTCCTTCTGAGAATTATGTATCTGCTGCTGTTATGGAGGCAACAGCATCTGTGCTCACTAATAAATACTCAGAAGGGTATCCTGGAAAAAGATATTATGGAGGGCAGGAATTTACAGACAAAATAGAACTACTTGCCATAGAGCGAGCAAAAGAACTTTTTAATTGCGAACACGCTAACGTACAGCCTCTAGGGGGCGCAAATGCAAACATTGGAGTATATTTTGCACTGCTTGAGCCAGGAGATACTGTGCTCGGCATGGACCTCTCCCACGGGGGACATTTAACACACGGTCATCCCGTAACAGCAATTTCAAAAATATTTAATTTTGTACGATACAAAATGAAGAACGTTGAAACAGGAGAGATTGATTATGAAGAGCTTCGAGAAATAGCACTCAAAGAAAAGCCAAAGATTATTCTTGCGGGATTTTCTGCGTATCCTCGAGAGCTTGATTGGAAAAAGTTTAAAGACATTGCTGATGAGGTGGGCGCATATACCGTTGCTGATGTGGCACACATTGCAGGCCTTATAGTAGGAGGCGTTCATGAGAACCCGTTTGATTATGGTTTTGATGTACTAACAACAACAACACACAAAACATTACGTGGTCCACGCGGAGGAATGATTCTCATCCGAGAGAAAGGTGAGATTGCAAAGAAAATAGATAAGGCAATTTTCCCTGGTTTTCAAGGCGGCCCACACATGCACCAGATTGCCGCAAAGGCGGTGTGCTTTGGAGAGGCTCTTACTCCTCAGTTTGGAAAGTATTCAGCACAGGTAATAAAAAATGCACAGGCAATGGCTGAAGTTTTTGAAAAAGAAGGTGCACGAATGATTACAGGAGGAACAAGTAACCACCTTATTTTACTTGATACCGTTACTTCATTTAATCTAACAGGAGCTGAAGCAGAGAAGGCTCTTGATGAAGCAGGAATGACACTCAATAAGAATGTCATTGCAGATGATGTTCGTTCACCGCTTGATCCATCAGGCATTAGATTTGGGACACCTGCGGTAACTACAAGAAAGTTTAAAGAAGAAGAGTGTAGGCAGGTTGCAGAGTGGATGATTGAAGTGCTTAAAGATGTGCAAAAAGCAGGAGAAGTACGTGAAAAAATAAAAGACTTGTGTGAAAAATTTCCCTTTCCACACATTTTTGTATAGAGTACACATATGAATATTGTAGGTGAGTTACAAAAGGCAGTAGCACAGGCAGCGGGAGTAGATATCTCAGTTGTGTATTTTGAGCACCCTCAAGATCTTGAGCATGGAGATTATGCAACAAACATTGCAATGGCTCTCGCAAAAGAAAGGCGGGTAAACCCAAAAGAGCTTGCTGAGGAAATCGCTGCAAAGATAAAACTTTCTTTTCTAAGTAAGGTTTCTGTTGCTGGGCCCGGGTTTATTAACTTCACATTTTCTCGTGATTTCTACACCCAGTCTTTAAAAGTAATATCTTCTCTAGGAAGGTTGTGGGGAAGTAACACTTCACGTGTAGATACAAAGATAATTATTGAATATGTGAATGCAAATGCATTTAAGCAACTTCACATAGGACACCTTATGGGAATCTCAATTGGAGAAGCATTAAGTAGGCTTTTGGAGTTTTCTGGAGCAGAAGTAAAAAGAGAGTCATATGGCGGGGACGTTGGTCCGCATGTTGCAAAGGCTCTGTATGGATTACGAGAACTAAAAAAAGAATTAACCCCTGAGGTTATTGGGGAAGCGTATGCGTATGGCGCAAAGGAGTATGAAGAAAACGATTCTGCAAAAAAAGAAATAGACGCTTTAAATAAGGCAATATATCTTGGAGAAGATAAAGAGCTCATGAAAGAACACTCTGCAGGAAAGGATATTTCCATGAAAGCAGTTTCAGACATTCTGGATGTGTTTGGCACAAAGCTTGATAGGTTTATTTTTGAAAGTGAATCAGCGCCTATTGGGATGAAGATTGTAGAGGAGGGAATAAAGAAGGGGGTATTTGTAGAAAGTGATGGCGCTATTGTCTACGAGGGAGAAAAGAAAGGGCTTCATACACGAGTGTTTAGGACAAAGCAGGGAACGCCAACATATGAGGCAAAAGAACTTGGGCTTGAAACTATAAAAGATGCATGGTGGGAACATGATCAATCAATTATCCTTACCGGAAAAGAACAAATCGAGTATTTTAAGGTAGTAAAAGAAGCGCTTGCAGAAATACACCCAGAGCAGGCAAAGAAAATCACACATCTCTCAAATGGACTGATGAAATTGTCAGAAGGGAAGATGGCTTCACGAATGGGAAATATTATTACCGCAAAATCACTCATTGAAGATCTTGTTGAGAAAGTGCGTAAACAAAGTCCTGATGATGCAACAGCACAACAAGTTGCTGTAGGTGCAATTAAATACAGTATTTTAAAACAACAAGCTGGAGGAGACATTGTGTTTGATGTAGAAAAGTCTCTTTCTACAGAAGGAGACTCAGGACCATATCTGCAATATGCATTGGTGCGTGCGAGAAAACTTCTTGCAGACAGTACAAAAGATGATGCAGATGCAGTTACTCCAGAGTCTGTATACGACTTAGAAAAAATACTGTATAGATTTCCTGAGGTTGTTGAGTTTGCCCAAGGTAGGTATGAACCACACCATGTCACCCAGTACCTAACAGAGGTTGCAGCAATGTTTAATAGGTTTTATGCACAAGAAAAAATATTGGGAGGGGAGTATGAAGGGTACAAGTTACTCCTTGTTGCTGCCGTGGCTACAACACTTGAAAATGGGTTGTGGATATTGGGAATTCCTGCCCCAGAACGAATGTAGTCTTTAACTTTTTATACATCCTGATACTATGGTCTCTATATGAGTGATAAAAGTGATTTTGCAAAGCGTGAAGAAGAAGTGCTTGATTTTTGGAACAAAGAAAACATTTTTCAAAAATCACTAAGTAAAAAATCCCCAAAGGGAGTTTTTACTTTTTATGATGGTCCTCCATTTGCAACAGGGTTACCTCACTTTGGTCACGTGCTTGCGAGTACAATAAAAGATGCAATACCGAGGTACAAGACAATGCAAGGATTCACTGTCCCTCGTCGTTGGGGCTGGGACTGTCACGGGCTTCCTCTCGAAGCTCAGGTAGAGAAAGAGTTCAATGTTTCAACAAAGCAAGAAATTATAGATGATATAGGAATAGAGAATTTTGTAGAGCGAGCAAAAAAAGTTGTACTTACCTATAGAGATGATTGGAAAAAAATCATTCCACGCCTGGGAAGGTTTGTAGACATGGAGAATGATTATCGAACAATGGATCCTTCATATACAGAAAGTGTGTGGTGGGTATTTAAAACACTCTACAACAAAGAACTTATCTACAAAGGGTTCAAGGTGCTCCATCTAAGCCCATTACTTGGAACAGAGCTTTCAAATATTGAAGTTGCACAAGGATACAAAGACATTACTGATTTTGCAGTAACGGTGAAATTGCCAATCAAGGGCGAAGACACAAGTTTGCTTGTGTGGACTACAACACCATGGACTCTTCCCGGAAACACAGCAGCAGCTGTACATTCAGATCTTACGTATGTAAAAGTTAAGGTAACAGGAAGTGAAAAATTGGATGGCACATATATTCTTAGTAAAGAAAAACTAAGTTTGTTTGAAGAGGTTGAACATACTGTTCTTGAAGAGATGAAGGGAAAAGATTTGGTTGGAAAAGAATATGAACCTCCTTTTAATTATTACAAAGATAAAGACATAGAAGGGAAAGAGAATGCGTGGAAAATCTATGCGGCAGACTATGTTACAGAAGAATCTGGAACAGGCGCAGTGCATATCGCGCCTGCATTTGGAGCGGAAGATTTAGAGCTTGCGCAAAAATTTGGAATACCTATTGTTCACCATATAAATAAAAGTGGGAAGTTTGTAGATGAGGTGACTGATTTTAAAGGAATGGATGCAAAACCAAAAGATGATCACCAGGCAACTGATATTGAGATAATAAAATATCTTGCGCATGCTGGAAAACTTTTCAAAAAAGAAAAAATAAAACATAGCTACCCTCATTCATGGAGGACAGATGAGCCGTTGCTCAATTACGCAATGGATTCATGGTTTGTTAATGCTCCCAAAATAACAAAGAAACTTGTTGCAGAAAATGAAAAGGTAAATTGGGTGCCAAAAGAAATTGGTTCAAAACGATTTGGTAACTGGCTTAAAGGAGGAAAGGAATGGTCAATTTCTAGAAGCCGTTTCTGGGGAGCCCCTCTTCCTGTGTGGGAAAGTAAAGAAGGTTCTCGCATTGTTCTTGGTGGTATTGAAGATTTGAAAAAGAATGTAAAGAAATCTGGAAATACATACACAATTATGAGGCACGGTGAAGCGCAAACAAATGCAGCAGGGATGCTGACTCATAATGACTCTATACCAAGCGACCTTACAGATGCTGGTCGCGCGAAAGCTCTTGAAACAGCAAAAGAACTTCAGGGTATTACAAAAATTATCGCGTCTCCTCTTAAAAGGACTCAACAAACTGCAAAAATTGTTGCTGCTGAAATCGGTATGTCAGAAAAAGACATAATTACCGAGGAGCGTCTTAGGGAAATTAACTTTGGAATTTTCAACGGGAAGAGTGTAAAGGAGTACCACGCATTTTTTGAAACAAATAAAGATTTAATGTTTGCTCGTCCTGAAGGTGCGGAGAGTTGGTGTGATGTAAAGAAAAGAGTGGGGGAGTTTTTGTATGAAATTGAAAACACATACAAGAATGAAACAATCTTAATCGTTACGCACAATTCTCCTGCATTTATGCTTGCGCGTGTTATGGAAGGTCATGATTTGAAAATGTGTGCAGAGGTATGGGAAAAACACAAAAATGCCTTTGTTCTTCCCGGCACTACAAGAGATCTTCCATTTGTGCCAATTCCACATAATGCAGAGTATGAGCTTGATTTTCATCGACCCTTTATTGATGAGATAATTCTGGAGAAAAATGGAGAAGAATACACTCGCATTCTCGATGTGTTTGATTGTTGGTTTGAGTCAGGAGCAATGCCGTATGGACAAAAGCATTTTCCATATGAAAATCTAGACACCTTTAATCCAAAAGGTGGGCTGTTTTCAAAACCAAAAGGATATCCTGCACAATTTATTGCAGAAGGTGTCGATCAGACGCGAGGTTGGTTCTACTCACTTATTGTTCTTGGGGTGGGTCTCTTTGGGAAAGCTCCATTTGAAAATGTCATTGTAAATGGAATGGTTCTTGGCGAGGATGGAAAGAAGCTGGCTAAAAAACTCAAGAACTACTCGGACCCAATAGAAGTTGTAGATATGTATGGTGCAGATGCTCTTAGGTACTACATGCTGTCTTCTTCAATAGTACGGGGGGAAGATTTAGTATTTACAAATGACGGGGTAAAAGAAATTTCTCAAAAAATAACAGGGAGACTACACAATGTATTTTCTTTTTATTCATTATATGAAAGTGTCGTAGAGAAGAAAAAAGGAAACACCAATGTTCTTGATACTTGGATTACATCTCGCCTACATCAACTCATTAAAGATACTGAACGTGGATATGATGCGTATGAGCTAGACAAGGCAACACGACCACTTCTAGACTTCATAGATGACCTTTCTACTTGGTATGTACGACGTTCTCGAGATCGTATTAAAAATGGAGGAGAAGATGCTGCGGCAGCACTCTACACCCTACATAAGACGCTACTAACACTTTCAAAAGTAATGGCACCAACAATGCCGTTTTATGCAGAGTATCTGTATAGGAATCTAAAAGAAGAGCAAGATATTGAAAGTGTGCATTTGTGTGACTGGCCAACAGCAGGGCCTGTAGATGAAAAAGTTTTATCTACAATGAAGCGTGTTCGTGGGGTGGTAAGTGATGCGCTCATGATGAGGCAAAAAGCTGGCTTCAAGGTACGTCAACCACTTAACGCACTTACTCTTCCCGAGAGAGTTTCTTTTTCAAAGGAGTATCAAACAATAATACGAGAGGAAGTTAACGTTGAAAATATTGTTTTCTCAGGAACTGAGATGATTCTCGACACTGAACTTACTCCAGCACTTGTAGAAAAAGGAATGGTTCGTGATTTTATACGAGCAGTACAAGACGCACGGAAGAAAGCTGATTTTTCTCCGCATGACAAGGCCATTCTTACTATTGCTGGGCCATCGACATTCCTCGACGCATATAAAGAAGACATAATGAGTGTTGCGGGAGTTGAGAAAATACAACGGGTTCAGGAATTACCAGGAGGAGCAGAAGTAGAGGTGGGGGATAAGACACTCACTATTCTTGTAGCCCATGCATGAGACATACACCACTGCAGGGTTTGTGCTAAAGGCACGGCCGTATAAAGAAGATAGTGTGGAGGCAGTTATTTTTACCGAAACATTGGGCAAGGTTCGTGTAATAGCACAGGCAGCAAAAAGAGCTGGTGCAACATTTGCAGCTTGCACAGAGCCTGGCACATACGGAATGTACGCTTTTATTAAGGGGCGTTATTCTTGGCGTCTTACAGGAAGACATGACTTGATTCAATATACGTACCTTCTTGAAGGGAAACGAAAAAAGGTATATCTGAAAGCCTTGTCATTATTGGCTCGTCTTCTTCCAGAACATGAAGCTCAGCCGAAGGTGTATGCAAAGCTTAAAGAGCTTGTAGAGCGAAAAGAAGAAAACAATTTTGAACGAGAAGAAGCAGAAATGGCTTTTGAAATACTTTGTGCTCTTGGATATGCAGACAAAAACACTGATACCAAAGATACGAAGAGTTTAATATTGGAGGTGAACAAGGGTATTTTTGCTGCAGGGTTGTAAGGTTGAGTTCCAGAATTGGCATATTCTGGGTACGTTCTGTTATAATTTGGTTATTAATTAACTCTTAATTACCATCTATGCCTTTTAATTTTCTAGATTTGAATAATGACGTACGGAAGCTTATGGTATCTGAACTCGAATCAGATATTAAAAATGGAAAAGTTTATATCAGCACGAGATTTACTCCAGAAGGTGAAGCTGCCTATCCAAAACTGCTCAAAGTGGCTATTGAGACAGGAACAGAAGCTACATTAGCCACATCTATAGATAACCCAGATTTTTTTAAGTTGTTGGAAGCAAACACCTCAAAGACAGGTATTGAAGATACAAGGAATGTTTCAGACATTGCTTACCTTACTTTTGCTGAGGGAGAGTTCAACACATACTACATGAGAGGACTTTGTTTGCATGCCACTAATGAAGGAAGAACGCTCGAAATATATAGAGCTAAAGAGGTTGGTGAGGCAAGAAATGAGTCTGTGGTAAAAATTGGAACTTCGATAGACGCGGTTACGTTCCTGGAAGAACTAAGAAGTCGTGAGGCAAATCATTTTAAGTATCCGGTATCAGGGTGGTTGGGAGGTCCCAATTCAGGTCTGTCAGTAAAACTTATCTAGGAGGTTAGATTTTTGAAGTAGAAGTAATTTTTACCGCCGTCCTAGACGGTCAGCACGTCGCGACCATAAATATTCTTAAAGTAAATAAACGAATGAAAAGAAACTTCATAGGCAGTCAAAATATTGGGGGTGTATTATTGCCATATGAGAACGCCCTAATCTATTATGTGTACGGAAGAGTTACATTAAATGTAGAGTATTTTTTGTTTATACTTCCTTCTATTTTCTACTTCTATCATCACGCGATCGAAATTTCATTAAAAACAGCTTTGAGTTTGAAAAATATCGAATATCCAACCAAGGGCATGAAGGGGCACAGAATTTATGACCTTTTGCTACTAATGATTAATAATGGTTCTTTTTCAGAAAGAATTAATAATATTCAAAATAAATCTGAAATGATGAACACTCTAAGCGAAATGGACAATAGTTATATGAATAATAAATATAATTACCCAGGATATCAAATTTCCAGATTATCATTACGCGATGATATGGATGAATTAATCTTTGTATTGTTTGAAGAAATTAACTCCATATTAAAAACAAAAACTCCTAAGCACGCTTTGGCTATCCTTAATATTCCAAAGTCAGTAGAGCAGGTATTTTTGCTTGGTTTAAAAAAACCATTTTCTTACAAAATAATCAGTGCTCTAGAAGATTAGGTTTAAACAGCTAAAAAAGTTCCACCTTCGTGCCAGGCAGGCAGTATATTTTAAATTTTTTTTAATTACCCTTCTTGCGAAAGTTTACTAGAAGAGTATTATTTAAGAGATGATCTCAGGAGAAAATAAAAGAAAGCATCTATCTTTCATTCAGGATGTTATAGGACGGATGGGCTCAAACTCATTTCTCCTAAAAGGTTGGAGCATAACTTTAATTATTGCTATGTTAACTTTTGCAATTTCTCTCGATGAAGATATTTTTGAAAGTGAAGCTGAGAAAATATACTTACTATGTTTGGCTGGGGCTCTGGTTGTCGTGTTTTGGGCTTTAGATGCCTTTTACTTAAGCCAAGAAAAAGCCTACAGAGACTTATACAAAGAAGTTTCTTTGAAAGACGAGGGTGAGATAAGCTTTTCTTTGGATGTAAAAAAGTTTCTAAACGATGAGAACAGTTGGTTTAGGTCACTCTTTGCTCCAGTCTTTCTTGTCTTTTATGCTCCAGCTCTAGGCCTTGTGTTGTTTATAACAATACATTTATCAGGCATAAGCTTATGTTTCTAAATTAATTATGGCAAGAAAAATATTCGTCAGTTATAAACATGAAGATACTAACGTTCGGCCTATGCCGAACGGGATAAACGGAACAGCTCGAGACTATGTTGACGTTCTAGAAGATATTTTTGAAGGAGAAGAGATTTATAAGGGAGAGCGAGCAGATGAAGATTTAAGCGAATTTACCGAATCAACAATTAGGTCTCAATTACGAGACCAGATTTTTGATAGTACAGTTACGGTTGTTTTGGTTTCTAGAGAAATGGTTAATCAGGCTGTGCCAGAAAGGGATCAGTTTATTCCTTGGGAAATCGTATACTCTCTTCAGAGAAGGTCTCGAGGAGATCGAATTAGTGATACAAATGCGGTACTCGTAGTGGTGCTTCCAAGTTCGAATGGATTGTATAGATATTTTATACAGGAGCAGACATGTAATGGGTGCTCCACAATCATGCTTATGACAGATAACACTTTTAAGGTTATTAGCGACAATATGTTTAATAGTGTTGAAGAAACTGAATCGTCGTGTCAGCATTGCGGGATAGTTTCTCATTATGGTGACCATTCCTACATTTCTTATGTAAAATGGGATGACTTTATCGAAAATCCGGATCTGTTTATTACTGAAGCACAAAGAAGAAAAGATAATCTAAGTAAATTTAAATTAAAGAAAGCTCTTGACGATTAAGTGAGATTCTCTGCTACACTAAAAAAATGAAACCCTTCTCCCAACAAGGAGGAAGAATATGGCAAGTAATGCTATAGTTTTGCTATGAATGAGAAGGGAAGTCTCGAGTCCTTGCGGACCGATTTATATAAAAAAACTGCCTCAAGACGGGCTTTTTCTCCTATGCAGGATATACAGTCTCCAAAAAAAGAACCTACAGCACAATGGAGCCCTCCTGANAGAAAAGAAAAGAAAAAAAGACCGTACGCTAAATGGTTTTTATTAAGNTCNNTNGGCTTTTTNGTTTTAGCAATNATNNTTGCTGCCTTCTTTATCCTACAAGGAGGTCGNATAGTATCTCCTAAAAATATTGAATTTGATGTAAAAATCCCNTCAGCAATAGCCTCAGGAGAAAATGCNCTTATTCAAGCNACNGTAAGAAATACAAATCCNGTAAGTTTGCCATTTGCAGAACTCACCATTACTTTTCCAGANGGNACGAGAGATTCTTTAGATATACANAAAGAACTTCANTANAGGGTAATTTCATTAGGACCTCTTAAGCCAGGCCAAGAAAAGAACATTTCTTTTGAAGGNATTTTATTTGGAACAGANGGGGAAGAAAAAGAAATAACGNTGCGTATAGAATTTCGTCCAGAAAANACTAACGCAATTATTGTAAAGGAAGAGGTTTATTCAATCATTATTACAAGTGCACCACTTGCNGTNACNCTTTCNGCTCCAGATGCGGTTGCGCCAGGAGAATCATTTACAACAACTATTACCGTGCAAACAAATAGCGAAGAACCTGTTCCAGATGCNGTGNTGCTCGTAGAGTATCCNTTTGGGTATTCNGTNCGAGATACAAGTCCAACAGCAGATTTTGGAAATAATGTGTGGGAATTAGGAACATTNAAACCNGGAGANAAAGAAACNATTACTATTACAGGAGATATAACAGGGTCATCTGGGGACGANCGGTTTATTCGAGCACTTATTGGAACAGGCCTTTCAACAGGAGGGCAGGCGCTAGANCTTGTGTACATGGAGCAGGATGTAAAAGTTGCTCTTGTAGACTCGCAAATAGCAATNTCAATATCACTTGATGGAAATGCANGCGAGTCACTTGTTGCTGATGCAGGAGATGATNTAACAGGNAGACTTACATGGAAGAATAATTTGGATAGTCAGATATTTGATGCNGAAATATCCATACAGCTTTCAGGTATTGCGTACGATGAGGAAAGAATATCTGCAGGNAGAGGNTTTTATAATGCATCAACAAAAACGATAACCTTCAATAGAGACACAAATTCAGAATTAAAGGTGCTCGANCCNNAAGAGNGNGGAACAGTTACNTTTTCTATTCCAATTAAAACAAANCAAAACCTTGCAGGCTCTAGAAATCCTGCTCTACACTTAGTNGGAAGTATATTTGGNAGTGAGGTGGGAAGTGGTGCACCATCANTTGTTTCAAATAAGACAGAGCGTGATGTAAAAGTATCAACNTCTCTTTCTTTACAGAGCTCTCTTACTCGTACTACCGGATCATTTATAAANACTGGTCCTTGGCCTCCACAAGCAGGNNTNNCAAGCACATACACNCTTACNCTTGTTGCGGGAAATACNACAAATACCACCGCAAATACAGCTGTGCGATTCGTACTTCCTTCATATGTAACGTATGCAGAAACAAGAGTGCCATTTTCTGCTGCTGTTAATTATGATTCNCGAACAGGAGAAATATCGTGGAATATTGGAGAAATAGCAACGCATTCANCNAAGACTCTTGTTNTNCAGGTTATATTGACCCCTCTTGCAAGTCAGGTGGGAAATAAAATACAAATAATAGGGCAACAAACATTTGAGGGGTTTGATAGGTTTATACAAGAAACAGTACAGGTGTTGTCTGGGTCAAAAGACAGTGCCATAACAGACGATCCATCCTATACTGAGNCAGAAGGGCGTGTAATAAATTAATATATGAGTAATCATGAAGTAACACTTGAAGAAATTGTTTCTCTNGCAAAGCGAAGGGGAATCATTTTTCCTGGTTCTGAAATATATGGGGGACTTGCAGGNACTTGGGACTATGGGCCACATGGCGTTACATTAAAAAATAATATTAAGCGTTCATGGTGGAAACGTTTTGTTGATGATCGTGAAGACATGTATGGATTAGACGCTGCAATTTTAATGAATGAAAAAGTGTGGGAAGCATCAGGTCATACTGGAGCAGGGTTTGCAGATCCACTTGTTGAGGATTTAAAAACAAAAAAGCGATATCGTGCAGATCATATTCTTGAAGAAAATAANATTGANCCAACAGGNATGACNCTNGATCAAATGACNGAAGCTATTGTAGCGGGGAAGATAACAAGTCCTGATGGGAATGAATTATCAAATGTGCGTCAATTTAATATGATGTTTAAAACAGAGGTGGGTGTTCTTGGNGGNCAGTANTCGTATCTTCGACCAGANACAGCACANGGTATTTTNGTNAACTTTAAAAATGTNNTTGATTCAATGCANCCAAAAATTCCGTTTGGTATTGCTCAGATTGGAAAAGCTTTCAGAAATGAAATAACTCCACGNGAATTTATCTTNCGNACACGAGAGTTCGAACANATGGAAATAGAATATTTTGTCCACGTGGATGAGTGGGAGAAGAGTTTTAATCATTGGCTAAAACAAATGCGTGAATGGATGGAGGAGATTGGAATACAAAAAAGTCGCCTGCATGAAATTGATATTCCAGAAAATGATCGAGCGCATTATTCAACAAAAACAATTGATTTTGAATTTGATTTTCCATTTGGAAGAAAAGAACTTTTTGGTCTTGCGTATCGTACAGATTTCGATTTAAAAAATCATGCAGAGCATTCAAAAACAAAGCTTCAGTATAGGGATGCGGTAAAAGGTAATGTATTTGTACCGCACGTCATTGAGCCAACATTTGGCGTTGACCGTGCAGTACTTGCAGTACTTGTTTCTGCTTTCAAAAAAGACTCTATAGGAGGAGAAGAACGAACATATCTTTCTTTAGATAAAGACATTGCCCCTGTGCGAGTAATGGTTTCTCCTCTGTTGAAGAATAAGCCAGAACTTGTAGAAAAAGCACGTGAAGTATTTAAGCTTCTTAAGAAAGAGTTTGGAAATGTAATGTTTGATGACAATGGAAATATTGGAAAGCGATACAGAAGACAAGATGAAATAGGAACGCCGTATTGTGTCACTATCGATTTTGATACTCTGGAAGGGAAGGGTGTAACTATTCGCGATAGAGATACTGCAGAACAAGAACGGGTGGAAATCGATGATCTAATTTCAAAACTCTCATGATACTATAAGCAAATATGAACAAAGCCCCCATACATATTTCAATAACAGCAGGAAGTGTAATAAACATCATACTGGTTCTTTTGGGTGTATATGTTTTGTATCTCCTTAGAGATTTATTATTGCTTGTTTTTACTGCAATTATTCTTGCTTCAGCAATTGAGCCTGGAGTTGAATTTTTCAAAAACCGACTTCGGTTGCATAGGGTGCTTGCTGTGATTGCCATGTATGGAATTGTGTTTGGAACTGTGTTTGCAAGTATCTATTACTTCATTCCTCCAATTTTGGATGAAGCACAATCATTCCTTGCACTGCTTCCTCAATACTTAGAGACAATTGAGTTACCAACTTCTATAGGGAATGCTGGATTTATTGGATCTGAAACAACAATTGCAAAAACAGGAATTCTTGACTCATTGTTAGCTCTTCAAGATTCATTCTCAAATACAGGAGAAGGAATCGTACGATTACTCTCAACAATATTTGGAGGAATCTTTTCTCTATTCCTTACTATTGTTTTGTCATTTTACTTCGCAGTACGAGAAACAGGTATCGACGATTTCTTGCGCCTTGTTACACCGTTGAAGCATCAGAAGTATGTGCTTGATTTGTGGGGACGATCTCAAAAAAAGATAGGGTTATGGATGCAGGGACAAATACTACTCTCATTCATTATTGGTATTTTGGTATATTTGGGGCTTATGATTCTCGGTGTTCCGTATGCATTGTTGCTTGCTGTATTTGCTGCGGTATTAGAACTCATTCCAATGTTCGGTTCAATTATTGCTGCAATACCAGCACTTATCGTTGCATTTGTTGATGGGGGAGCATCACTTGCGCTTATTGTAGGAGGTTTGTTCTTGGTGGTAAATCAATTCCAGGCTAACCTCATCTATCCATTGGTGGTAAAGAAAGTAATTGGTGTACCTCCATTACTTGTTATTCTTGCAATTATTGCTGGAGGGCAGCTTGCTGGAGTTATTGGAGTTATTCTGTCAGTTCCAATTGCAGCAGGAATAGGGGAGTTTGTAAGTGATTTCCAAAAGAAGCGAATAAGTGCTTCGATAGAAAAGCTGTGATAGTCTCAAGGCAATGTCATCTAAGTACATAACAACAACGATTCCATACGTAAATGCAGATCCGCATATTGGTTTTGCATTAGAAATTTTACAGGCAGATTTACTTGCACGACACTATAGACTTATGGGTCATGATGTCTTTTTTAATACAGGTGTAGATGAACACGGACAAAAGATTTTACAAAAGGCTGAGGAAAAAGGGGAGGATGTACAAAAGTATGTAGATCATTACGCTGCTGAGTTTAAAAAACTGAAAGAAGCCTTAAATCTTTCAAATGATGCATTTGTACGAACCACTGATAAAAATCATATAGAGGCAGCTCAAGAAATCTGGAAGCGCTGTGTTGCGAAGGGGGATATATATAAAAAGAAATATAAAGGTCTGTACTGTGTTGGAGATGAAGCTTTTTTAAAGGAAAAAGATTTAGTAGATGGAAAATGTCCAAATCATCCAACAATGGACCCTATTGAGATTGAAGAAGAAAATTATTTCTTTAGACTTAGTAACTATCAAGGAGTTCTCCTAGAGTATTTAGAGAATGAAAAATCTATTACTCCTGATTGGAGAAGAAAAGAAGCAATTGATTTTGTACAGAATGGTCTTGAAGATTTTAGTATTTCTCGAGAAAAGAAAAGACTTTCGTGGGGTGTTCCAGTTCCTGGAGATTCTGAGCAGGTAATGTACGTATGGTTTGATGCTCTTACAAACTACATTTCAACACTCGGGTGGCCAGATGGAGAGAAATTTAAAAAATATTGGGAAAAAGGAGAAACGTTACAGATTGCCGGGAAAGACCAGATTCGTTTCCAATCTATCATTTGGCAGGCAATGCTCATGTCCGCGGATATAAAAACTACCGATAGTATTTTTTATCATGGGTTTATTAACTCAGGAGGGCAGAAGATGAGTAAGTCTATAGGAAATGTTATTTCTCCATATGAGTTGGTAGAAAAATATGGGACAGAAGCAACGAGGTATTTACTCTTGCGCCACGTACATCCTGTAGATGACTCAGATATTACATGGGAGAAGCTGGATGAGTGGTATACCGCACATCTTGTAAATGGAATTGGAAATTTAACCGCTCGTATTACAAAGCTTGCAGAGACGCACCTTGAATCTCCAATTGATCGACCCGAGGCAATAGGTTTTCCAAAAGAATATACAGATGCAATTGAGTCGTTTAAATTTAATGAAGCGTTTGATTATGTGTGGTCTTTGGTTGGCGCACTAGATAAGCGTATTACAGATGAGGAGCCGTTTAAGGTAGTGAAGACTGACCTTGAAAAGGGTAGGGTACTCATTACTGAGTACATGCAAGAGCTATATGCTATTGGCAGACTTTTGTACTCAATACTTCCAGAGACAAATAAGATTATTAAAAAAACAGTATTGGAGAACAAGAAGCCAGAAAATCTTTTTGGTCGTATTTAAATAAAGGGCGCCATATAAAATACGACGCCCCATTTTTGTCCCTTTATTAGATTGAAAATTTTTACTTACGGAAAAGGAACCAGTAATTGTTTCCATCGAAAATCTCAGGATAACCGAGGGCCGCGCAACGGGACTGCCCGTTCACTTCGACGCAGATAGTCTTATAGCCATCCTTGAAGAAACATTTCGTGGTAGCAACAAGACAGAGATAGTTTTTATCAAGAAGTTTTTGAAGATCGTGTTGCTCTGCAACCGCAAATGCTTCGCGCGGGTTGGTCTTCTTGTAACCCCTGGGCTTAGCCCAAGCAAGGGCTTTGTCCCAGCCTCCATTACCTTTCGGGAAGTTACGGAGGACAAATTTGACCTCCTCCTCCTCATTAGCAACGGGCAGATACAGATCACCGACCTTGCGGGAATTGAATCCGATCGATGTGTTAGGACCACCTGCCTCAAGTGCTTCAATGTAGGGACGATCTTGACGGACCGTCGCCTTCAATTCGAAGGTGCGACAATTATCGCGGTCAGCGATAATTTGATCTCGGCGGTCTTTTAATATTTTAGTAAAGGTTCCATCGTCACGCAGAGTTTGGAATATATCGCGGGTTACCCCCAGCTCAATAGCAAGGTCACGAATGTGACCTACTTGAGCAAGGGTTGGTTGTTGACCTTTTTTCATGTCAATCTCCTATTTTGTGACCAATATATAGACTCACACAGAATGTGCGCCACCATATATGGATCTTGGTTTAGCTGGACCGATTAGTCACAGCTTTAAAAAGCTTTTATCTGGCTACTTAAAGCTGTGACCAAATTGCAAGTAAAAATATTTTAAAGAACTACGTTACTATATCAACACAATATTATAGGCTTGTAAAGGAATACACATACTTCTTGAACTTAGGAAGACATTATATATAGGTAGTTATGCTATTGTTTTTATCAATGAAATACATAGACGCACACTGCCATCTTCAATTTGATGCATACGATGAAGATAGAGATGAAATAATCGAGCAAATGAAGCGTGAGGACATTCACGGCATTGTCGTGGGTGTTGATCTTGAATCTTCAAAGAAAGCTATTGAGCTTGCGAAAAAGCATGAACATTTATACGCGACAGTAGGAATGCATCCATGCTACACAGACAAAGGAAAATTTATTGATGAGTATAAAGCTCTCGCAGAAGATACG
Source organism: Candidatus Wolfebacteria bacterium (assembly GCA_002400985.2). GTDB lineage: Bacteria > Patescibacteriota > Minisyncoccia > Phycocordibacterales > Phycocordibacteraceae > Minusculum. The sequence continues at coordinate 73,001 of NVRX02000004.1, read as the reverse complement.
AATGTGGTGGCAATAGGAGAGTGCGGACTCGATTACTTCAGAAGCGAGAAAACACCCATTCAAACAGAGGTGTTTAGGCAGCAGGTGCAAATTGCAGTGGACTTGGATAAGGCACTTATGATTCATTCACGACCAAGTGAGGATACTGTGGACGCATATAAGGATGTTATAGAGATACTTTCTGAATATAAAGAGAAATATGGAGATACACTTCGTGGAAACATCCATTTCTTTGTAGGAGGAGACGAGGAAAGAAATACATTTAATAAATTAGGATTTACTGTTTCTGTTACAGGAGTTATTACATTTACCGATGATTATAATAATATGGTTGTGGGGGCAAAGCATGACATGTTGTTGGGAGAGACAGATTCTCCATATGTAACTCCAGTGCCGCACAGGGGAGAGCGCAACTCTGCACTCAATGTAGTTCATGTGTATAAAAAGATAGCTACATTATGGGGAGTTACAGAAGAACAGGCACGAGAGTCTTTAAATACAAACACAAAACGTATATTCAATTTATAGCGTTGCTATAGGCAATTCTATATGCTATCTTTCTCCCACATATGGCAGATACTGAAGTACAAGAAAAAGACGAAATCTCAGTGTATGAGGTAGCATTTCACATTGATGCAAACCTCTCAGAAACTGAGACACAAAAAACTTTTAATAGTGTAAAAGAGGCTATTGTAGCAGCGGGGGGAACTCCATTTGCAGAGGCTCTCCCTGTGCGAATGAACCTTGCATATACTATTTCTCAAATTAATGAAGGAGTTCGTCGAGATCATACAAGCTCACACTTTGCATGGGTTGCATATGAGCTTGCTCCAGAGAAACAGTCAGAAATAGATGAAGTTCTTCGAGAAGACAAGACTATTGTCCGACATCTTGTTACAATTACAACAAAGGAAGAGGCTGAGTACGTGCAAAACCGTGCAGCTGAAAAGCTTATTGTTGCAAAGCCAGAGGGCGAAGGACTATCAGACAAAGAGTTGGACGAGGCAATTGAAAAAACAACCGCATAAATTATGTATATAAACAAAGTATTCATCTACGGAAACCTTACTCGAGACCCTGAGGTAAAAGCACTTCCATCAGGATCACAAGTTGCATCATTTTCTGTTGCAACAAATCGAACATACAAAGACCAGGCTGGACAACAGCAGGATCAAGTTGAGTACCACAACATTACAATGTTTGGGCGCCAAGCAGAGGTTGCAGGGCAGTACCTAAAGAAAGGTCGTCCAGTATATATTGAAGGCCGACTTCAAACTAGAAACTGGGAGAAGGATGGTGTTAAGCACTATCGAACTGAAGTTATTGCAGATAGGTTCCAATTTGGACCAAGTCCTAGAGATGGAGCAGCTCCTGCAGCTGCAGCCGCTCCTGCTCAACAGGCAGCGCCAACAGGGGACGCTATACAGTATCCAGATGAGGATATTAACCCAGAGGATATTCCTTTTTAATACATGCATATGAAAGACGAAGAAAAAAATATTGAAACACCACGTTTTGTGGACTACAAAGATACTGAGTATCTAAAGTCTTTTGTGAATCCACACGCACGTATAAACAATCGACGACGAACACGAATAAGCTCTAAGCAACAGCGTAAAATTACACAAGCAATTAAGCGTGCTCGATTTATGGCACTCATGCCGTATATCACTCAATAGAGAAATGAAAAAACCGTTTGAGCAATCAAACGGTTTTTTTGTATAAGTTGAGAGGACTGTGTCAGGATAATATACGATATTGTTACGCTTTATCAACTCGTTCAACGTATTCTCCAGATTCAGTATTTATACGAAGAATATCTCCAGTATTAATAAAGAGGGGAGTTGATACTATTGCACCACCTTTGAGCGTTACTTGCTTTGATCCGCCCTGTGCAGTGTTTCCACGTACTGCAGGTGGTGCATCAATAACCTCAAGATCTACTTTTATAGGGATTCGTATAGTAAGTATCTTATCTTCAAATAGGAGGGCTTGAATTTCTGCATTATCTGCAAGCCACTTTACTTTATCCGCTGCCACATTTTCTTCTAGAGAAAATCGGTCGGCAGGATTTCCTTTTGTGTGGAACCAACTTTCACCACGGTTTGTGTACAAATACACAATTTCCTTTGTTTCAATATCTGCTTCTTCTGCTTTGTCACTTGAGTGAAAAGCATTACTTATAACTCTGCCGGTGAGAAGGTGGCGGAGCTTTGTTTGGTTTTGAGGCTTCATCTGTTGCTTTCGAGCAACGTGTGATGAAATAACCTCATACGCTTCATCATTAAACTTTATGACCTTTTTAGGGACAATTTCGTTATACGATAGGGTTGCCATGCTATTTTGCGAGCTCTACTCGTATGCGCTTTAGTATCTCAGTAGCGATAGGCTTGTTTTCTCTAAGGAATGTTCGTGCTGCGTCATATCCTCGTCCAAGAGATTGTCCTTCAAACTTATAGAAGGCACCGTTTTTCTCTAAGATGTCGAACTTTTCTCCAAGTGCAAGAAGTTCACCTTCTTTAGATATTCCCTCGTTATAGAGAAGGTCAAACTCAGTGCTTTTAAAGGGCGCAGCAACTTTGTTTTTCACCACCTTTACTCTGACGCGCCCTCCGACGATGGCTTCACCTTTTTTAATTTGAGCAATACGTCTGATATCAAGACGAACTGAAGTGTAGAATTTAAGTGCTCGTCCTCCAGGTGTTGTTTCTGGACTTCCAAACATTACTCCAATCTTCATTCGGATTTGATTAATGAACACAACAACAGTTTTGCTTCTTGCAATTGCGGCGGTAAGTTTTCGAAGCGCCTGACTCATAAGTCGAGCCTGTTTTCCAAGATGGTATTGCCCCATGTCTCCTTCAATTTCATCTTTTGGAGTAAGTGCAGCAACGGAGTCAATTACAATAATATCGAGACTATTACTNCTCACAAGACTTTCAACAATTTCAAGAGCTTGTTCTCCAGTATCTGGTTGAGAAATGATGAGATCTTTTAGTTTTACACCAATACGTGATGCGTACTCAGGATCAAGTGCGTGCTCAGCGTCAATAAACGCAGCAACACCGCCTGCTTTTTGTGCTTCGGCAATAGCGTGAAGTGCGAGGGTGGTTTTTCCAGAACTCTCTGGTCCAAAGATTTCTACAATACGTCCACGAGGAAGGCCTCCTATACCGAGCGCCGAATCGAGTCCAACTGACCCAGTATGAACAACCTCAATTTTACTTGGTTTTCTATCACCAAATGTCATTACTGATTCTTCTCCAAACTTCGCCTGTATCTCTTTTAGTGCAGCATCAACTTTGCTGTTCCTCACTTCTTTCTCCTCCTTCTTTGCTGTTGTCTTTTTCACTGTTGGTTTCTTTGCTGGCATACTCTGGTATGTAAATAGGAATAATTATTTGTGTAGTACGGTCAAAACGGTCCCGTGCTTGTAAGGTCATTATAGTATGGCCTGGAGTGAGCAGCAATCGTTCTCTAAAGTTTCCATTTTGCTCAGGAGCTACAGATCTACCATTTATTGAAAAGTGCGCACTTCGATATACCGTACCTTCTAGTATTACAAAACCATCTTGTGTTGCAGAGACTGGGAAAGTGTCAGTAAGTACAATAGAAGGCCCCTGAATGAGCCCGTATGCACGTGAAAAGGTGAATATGATAATAAGTATGATGAATAGAGAAAAGACTCCAAAAAGAAGCCTTGTGTCTAAAAATCCTCTATGATTCTTCTGCATGCTCTTCGGTTTGAGTGTCTGTATCATAATCTAGTATTTCTCTGGGCCTTGATCCATCTGCAGCACCAATAATGCCATTATCTTCAAGAATATCCATAAGACGAGCAGCGCGAGCATATCCAATACGNAGCTTTCTNTGAAGGTATGAAGTAGATGCTTTNCCAGCNTCTATCACGCAGTTTTTTGCNTCAGCGTATAGTTCATCTTGATCTTCATCATCTTCAATACTCATCATTGCGTCATTAGGTTCGTGTTTGCCATNTGGTGCAGAGAAATCAATNTTTGTAGTNTCTCCAGCATTNTGCTTTTTAATATATGCAACAACTTTCTTTACCTCAGCTTCTCCAATNAATGCNCCTTGCAAGCGCACGGGCTTACTCATGCTTCCTGTNTGGAACAACATATCTCCNGCACCAAGAAGTTTTTCAGCTCCTCCAGCATCTAAAATAGTACGAGAGTCTATCTGNCTTGCNACTTGAAGCGCCATTCTACTTGGAACGTTGGCTTTAATAAGTCCNGTAATAACATTTACCGATGGNCGTTGNGTAGAAAGAATAAGGTGGATTCCAACTGCGCGACTCATTTGNGCAAGGCGTACAATNCCTGCTTCAAGTTCTCGAGGGTATGCCTGCATGATATCGGCAAGCTCATCAATAACAATAACNATNNATGGCATTGNTTCAGNGTCNTCCTGCTTTTCTGCTATTGCGTGNTATGAATCAATNTCTCTACAACTAAATTCTTCTAGAATACCGTANCGTCTNTCCATTTCTTTCGCAGCCCATTTTANGGAAAGAATAGCTTTCTTTGAATCGGTAATAACNGGAGTAAGAAGNTGAGGNACTCCGTTATAAAGCGTAAGTTCAACACGTTTTGGATCAACCATAATAAATCGAAGTTGGTCAGGACCATTTCGATAGAGAAGGGAAGTGATAATTGTGTGAATTGTTACAGATTTTCCAGACCCAGTAGCTCCTGCAATAAGGCCGTGGGGCATCCTTGCAACATTTACAAAATGAGGTTTCCCAGTAATGTCCCGCCCTACTCCAGCAAGAAGAGGTTTGTCTGTTACTTTCCATGCGGCAGCAGTAAGAAGTCCGGCAAGACCAACGGTAGATTTTTTAGTATTAGGAACTTCGATACCAACAAGGCTCTTTCCAGGGATAGGGGCTTCAATACGGATAGGGTGTGCGGCAAGTGCTAATTCAAGGTTATTTTGAAGAGAAAGGATTTTGCTCAAGCGTACTCCCTCTGCTGGTTTGATTGCATATCTTGTAACGGTCGGCCCAATAGAAACTTCATCCATTTCTACATTGATGCCAAAGTTTGCAAACGTTCGTTTGATTAGGTTTGCATTTGCCTTGATATCGCCAACTTCAGGTTTCCCCGCATCTTTTCCAAGCAAGCTTATTGGCGGTGCCTTATACTCTCCATATGAAGCTATAAGGGGTTCCATATCCCCATCAGTATCTTCCTTGTCAGTAAATAAACTAATTGAAGGCTCTTTCTCCTCTTCCACTACAGGCTCTTCTACAGGTTTATTTTTTGTCTCTTCTTCCTCGTATGTATCTTCTTCATCTGATGAGTTCTTTTTTCCAAATAGAGAAGTAAGAGAGAAAGAGGGAAGGGAGTTATCAAAACTAAATTCAAATCGAAATAGGAGGATTGCACCAATAAGTGCAAAGGCTATTAAAAATAGCGTTGCTCCTGCAACACCAAATACAGAAGCTAGGCCCCCTGAAATGAGTGATCCAAGCAGTCCGCTATCAAGAGGTGTCATTGCTATAAGAGAAAGAAGTGACGCTATAAGCATCAATCCTCCTACAGAGCTTCCAATAGGGATTTCTTCTTTCCATGAAGTAAACAGTAGTATTCCTAGTGAAATAAAAGAAAGAGGAAGGAGGATGTAGCCACTACCCAGGAGCGCTGTACCTAGTCCATATACAAACTCTCCCGCAGGGCCGGCTGAACCAGTTATAGCAATTGCAAAGAACCCTCCTATCGCAAGAGAAGCGATAGCAAATACTATCGGTGGAATAACAGAACCAAACTCACGCTCATTTTTACGTGGTCGTCCCGGTTTTCGTCTACGCGCCGCCATATATAAAGCCCATTGTACCACGTACTTTTTTTTGGACATAAAGCATACACGTGCGCAAGTTGCAGTAGTTGTGTAGGACACGTATAATGTCCTTAACAAATATATAAAGGACTTATTTAAACATGTCTTATACAAACGGAATAACAATAAAAGACACACAAAGAAAGGGATTGAATGTCCTTAATAAGTCTATTGTTGAGAGTGTATTCCTAAAGGACTATAAAAAAGCTTATATATACAAAAAGACCGAGAAGCTTTCTCAAGCAATGCATGTGGTGCTTGCACACACAAAAACATTAGANGGAATTACCGATCGTCTCAGCACTCTTTCTGTACAATTGATTGGTGAAGTTCTCCAAAATAAAGATGAAACAGCAGGATCTACAATTATTTTAGAGATAATAAGTGTTCTTCAGGTGGGTGAGACAGCAGGGGTAATTGCGTCTAAAAATAAGGATCTTTTGATACAGGAGTACAACTATTTATTACTGCTTGTGTGCGAGCAAAAAGTACAGAATATTGATATTGATACAGAAATTGAGAATGTTGAAGGGGAAACAAAGAGTATTAATACGAAAAGAGTTCATGTAAAGTCAGTACAGTCAAACTCTAAAGGACATAAAGGACAATCAAATAACCGTAAAGGACAAGTACTTGAAATGATTAAAGAACATGGCAGTTTAGGTATAAAAGATATTACGAAGACAATAACTGATTGTAGCGAGAAGACAGTACAAAGGCTTTTAAATACATTAATTAAAGAAGGTTNTATCCGTAAAGAAGGGGAAAGAAGGTGGAGCACATATCATCANGNATAGAGGGCNAAAAGAGGCACTTTTTGAGCAACCTCCAAAATCATTGACTTTTCGCGTAAATGGCGTAATATTTCATCCGTGGAACGAAGTGCGCAATAGTGCATAGATTCAAGGCCGTTTAGGCCTATTTCTGCTACTGATTGTAACTCTTTTATCCACATGGATTTTTGTTTGTTTTTTGCGTTATACAGGTATACTTATCTCTAGGACTGCGTGAGTAGTTGATGAGCGATATATACGATAATGCGGCAAGCAGGACCGGTACGTTGACAATAAAATATTCTAAACGGCCTATTGTGTGAGAACACAACGTTTTTTATCCCTATGAAAAAAGGGAGTTGTTAGCGTTATAAACAACGGTCAGATATGTGAGATATGGATCCCATGAATGAATGAAAGCAATCAGTCTAAACTTTGCCAGCTGTCTTATGTAGTGCGCGGTCGACGTGTACTACGTAGGGTAGTGTTGAAAATTATCTTTATNGCANAGCCTAGAAGATATCGACATTGAATAAAAACCGAGTATGACTTTGTTAAAGGAGTCACACTCTTATTAGAAAAAACTATTACAATTTAAGGAAGTAACAATATATGAGTCTTACGACAAATAAATTTGCTGCAGGTATTCTTTCTGTAGGTATGTTTTTCGCTCTAGGTGCACCAGTTGCATCAGCAGCACTAACAAACGCACAGATTCAATCAATCCTGTCATTGCTAAGTTCTTTCGGAGCTGACGCATCAACTATTTCAAACGTTGACGCATCACTACGAGGAGTAGCACCGACAGCACCGGTTGGAGGAACCCCAGCATTTACATGGACACGATCTCTTACAGTAGGAGATTCAGGAGCAGACGTGCTTGCTCTTCAGAAGTTCCTTAACTCAGATGCCGCAACTTCAATTGCAGCATCAGGAGTAGGATCTGCTGGAAGCGAAACAGATTACTTTGGAGGACTTACAGCAGCAGCTGTAACAAAATTCCAGAACAAGTATGCTTCAGAGGTACTTACACCAGTTGGACTTTCAGCTGGAACAGGATTCTTTGGATCATCTACACGCGCAAAGGCCAACAGCCTTTCTGCTGCGTCTGGAACACCTTCAACACCAGGTAACCCAACTGCACCAGTTACTGGAGCAGGACTTAACGTTGCTATTGGAGTAAACTCACCAGTTAACATCGCTCTTGTACAAGGGCAGGGAATTGGAGAGCTTGCACAGTTTACTTTTGTAAACAACAACAATGCAGCAATGGATGTTACAAACCTTACATTCAACCGAATCGGAGTATCAACAGACTCAACCCTAAATAATGTTTATCTTTATAACGGGGGAGCACGATTGACCGATGCGGCTGGTGTATCTAGTTCACAGTTCTCATTCCAGAACTCTGCAGGAATCTTTTCTGTAGCAGCAGGGTCATCAATGACTATTTCAGTCCGAGCTGACATTGCTACTGGAACGAACGGTCAGCAGGTTGGAGTTGAGCTAGTTTCAGTTGGATCAACTGGAGCACTTAACTCAGGAGTTTCATTCCCAATTAAGGGAAGTACCCACACTATCTCATCAGCAACACTGGCCACTCTTACATTCCAGACATATTCTGGACCGAGTGGAGATAGCGACTTTACTCCTACAGATTCTGTAGAAGTATGGGAGAACTCAGTAAACATTGGAACTCGCGCAGTAAATCTTCAGTCTCTAACACTAGAGAACCGAGGAAGCGCAGCTCCTAGCGACATCGTAAACCTACAGTTCTTCGTTGACGGAGTTCAGTATGGAGCAACTGTTGCAAGTCTAGACAGCAACGATCGAGCATTGTTCGATCTTGGGTCTAATCCACTACGACTAGAGACAGGTACTCGAACATTCCGAGTTCTTGCCGACGTTGTTGGAGGTTCAGGAGAAACATTTGACTTCGAAATTCGAAAGTCAGCTGACGTTTTGGCAATCGACTCAGAGTTGAGTCAGCCAGTAACACCAGTTCTTACTGCAACAAGTGGAGCAATAAACACAATTGACTCAGCAAGTCTTTCAATTGTTCGATCAAATACTTCACTTTCAGAGAGCGTTGCAGTTGATGCAACAAGCGTAAAGTGGGGAACATTTGAGTTCCGAGCAACTGGAGAGGACGTAAAGGTTGAGGCACTTACTGTTGACGTTACTACTTCATTCCTTGGAGGTCTCGACAACGGAAAGGTATTCCTTAATGGATCACAGGTTGGTTCAACTCGGGATATTGCCGAAGCTGGAACTGAGTTTACTTTTGGTTCAAGCATGATCTTGAAGAAAGGGGAAACAGCTATTGTAGATATCTATGCTGACGCTAAGTCAACAACAGGTACTGCATTTAGCGCAGGTCAGACGGTACTTATTGACCTAGACCTAACAGCTTCAAACACTGAGGGAGTGAGTTCAGGAGATGCTATTACAGCAAGTATAAATAATACTGCGGCATTTACTCGAACAATTGCTTCTTCAACAGTAACAGCAACTAAATTCTCAGGTTATGGTAACCAGACTATTATTGCTGGAGCAAACAGCGTCCGACTAGGATCGTTTACTCTTTCTGGAGCTTCAACTCAGGACACAAACATCAACACACTGACAGTTACTCTCTCATCAGCTGAGGCAGCAACTATCACAAACTTGATGTTGGTGGATGCCAATGATTCAAACGTGACTTATGGAACAACTCGAGTTACACCATCTACAAGCAACAGCTTTAGTGTGAACTTCGTTCTTCCTGAGTCAGGAACAAAGACAATTAACATTGTTGGTAATGTTAAGTCAGGATCAAACAATGGTTCATGGATCGCAGTTCTAAGTGGAACAGGTTCAGGTGCCGTAACTGGTACAACTGCAACTATCGCTTCTGCAACATTGCAAACAATCACTATCGGGTCAGGAACTCTTACAGCATCAGTTGGTGCTGGAGACCCTAACAACGATAATGTTGTTGCAGGACAGAGCTCAGTTCATGTTGGACAGTTCAACTTTGCAGCCGCAAACAGTGATTACACTGTACGTGAGCTACAAATCAAGATTCCTAACGATTCGTCTACTTCAATCACTCAGGTGACATTGAAGTACACAAACTCAGCAGGAATTGTAGTTGAGGCCGACCAAGCTCTTGTAACAGGAGCAGGTGACGGAACAGCTTCATTTAGCAACCTTGACTTTGTTATCCCAGCTGACGAGGATCGAAACATTGACGTATACGTTGGTGTTCCAACAATCGCATCTGGAGCAAAGGCAGGAGCAGCTATCTCTGTAGACTTTGACTTCAACACTGGCTTTAAGGTTGTTGACCAAGCGGGTACAACAACTACTTCAGTTGGTGCAGCAGACATTTCTGCAGCAGGACTGTTCTACGTTCGAAAGTCTGTACCAACATTTGGTTCAGCAACTAAGCCAACATCAGTTCCTTCAGCAGGAATTGCGCTTTACGAATTCACTATCTCAGCTGATTCAGCTGGAGCTATTGAGTGGAAGCAGCTTACAATCGACGTAGCAACAAACTCTGTGACATTGACAGACTTCTACCTTCGAGAGAAGGGAGAAACTACAAACATCAATGACACACTTGTTGACGCTAACGGAAGCAATGATGTAGTTATCATTGTAGGCGCAGCAGGACTAAGTGATAGTGATGTAGAACAGATTGCAGCAGGAAGTTCACGAACCTACCAGCTATTCGCAACAGCGGTATCTGGATGGGGAACTTCAGGTGACTCAATCAACATCAACATCGTAGAAGACACATCAGTTGTTGCAGTAGCATCATCTGCTGGACTTCTAGCCGGTCAAAACTTTGTTTGGAGTGATCGCTCAGCAACGAGCCACACTACAATAACTAGTGACTGGACTAACAGCTTCTTAGTAGACGACCTATCAGGAGGTGACGCTGTATCATACAGCCAGTCATAATCCTCGATTAGTAAACTCTAAGAGTTAGCTAAAAACAAAAAACCGCCTTCGGGCGGTTTTTTGTTGTGTATGGTATGCTCCATTTATATGAAAAAGCTTTGGATATCTGTTGGGGTTCTTGCTGTATTAGCCATTCTTATTGCTGCAGCTATACAATTTGGAAACAAGGAGGAGGCAGTATTTTCTCTTGTTCAAGGAGAGCGTCCTGTATGGGACTTTGAAGGATCATTTGAAGCAAGTGAAGAGCTTATGCTTCGAGCAAACACAGAGCGAGAGCGACTGATTGGACTGCTTGGGGGCGGAGAGTTTCCTGATTATGATATAGAGATTGGTATTGCAGGGCAGCACTCACTTCTTGGTGAGGGGAAGGATTCATATAAGCACCTTCTTATTGCTGTTTCTATAAATGAAGTACGCTCTCTAGCGTTTGTTAATTTAGGAACACTTCTTGGAAAAGTTAAAGCACCAGAGTCTGCAAAGGTTGCGTATGAAAGAGCTCTTGATATAGATGACAATGTACAAAATAGAATTCAGTATATTCAGCATCTAGAGCAATATTTTGGGGACAACCTTGATCTTGTAGAGAGCGCCCATACATTTGCTATAGAGCGTTTTCCAAGGAGTTCGGTATTAGAACAGAGGTATGAGTCTTGGAAAAAATTAAATGATAGATAAGATTCAAAAATGGGCACTTCTTGCACCAGCATTTATACCGCTGGTGTATATTGATTTATTTTTCTATCCGCTTGTTGCGCCAAAGGCTTTCTTTTTTCGTATTGTAATAACAATTGCAATACTTTCTATTACGTACCTTGCGATAAAAGGGAAGGGGCTATATACAGAGCGTTTACGAAGCGTGTGGGCCTGGATACCATTGTTACTTCTTGTTGTTGCCTACATAACTTCATATTTAGGAATTGATTTCTATCACAGTTTTTGGTCTGTATTTGATCGAAGTGCAGGGCTTCTTGCTCTAACATACGGAACATCATATTTGTACTTACTATTACTCACTGTCTCAAAGGAGTTCATGTGGAAGTTTTTTGTACTAACTGCAGGCACAGCAAGTCTCGTTGCTGTCTACACTATTATCCAATGGCTGGGGGAGATAAGCGGAATCAGTATTCCTGGAATACTTGAAACAAACGGCCGTATTGGCTCAACAATAGGAAATGCTGCATTTCTTGCTGGATATCTTGGTCTTACGTTTTTCATCACACTTATTGTGGCAAAGAAAAGTGTTCGGCATGAAGAGTATTGGTATGCGGCTTCAGTACTGCAACTTATTGCAATTGTCCTTGCTGCGACACGAGGAACAATACTTGCTCTTCTTGCCGTATTTGGAATAGCGCTTATCTACACATCTCTTAAAGGAGAAGGGAAGGTAAAAAAGATTGCCATTGGAGGTTTGGTAGCATCCCTTATTTTTACTGGTGGATTTTTCACATTTCGTGAAGAAATACAAAAAATACCCTTTGAGCCAATTGCACGTATTGCACAGATTTCCAAGGAAGATGCAACTACTTCTAGCAGGTTATTTGTATGGAAGCATACCTTTGCGGCTGCATTAGAGAGGCCTCTTAAAGGGTATGGAGCAGAACACATAGATTATGTATTCAATAGTTTTTACAACGCACAAGATATTGTAGAGCAGTGGTTTGACAGGTCTCACAATTTGTATCTAGACTACCTTATTCAGTATGGGGTTTTTGGACTGCTTCTTTTTATATTATTTATCGTGCAATTATTCCGATTTGCATTTGCAACTCGAAAAGAAGATGAGTTTACCGGGAACATGTTGATATTGCTTGTGGGGACATATGTTTTGCAAAGTGTATTTGTGTTCGACACCATCAACACCCTTGTTGTTCTCTTTCCACTCTTTGCATTTGGATTTATTCGTTCTTCAGAACAGGTAAAAAATACATCAGGCACAAAAGTCTCTCTTGGGATTATTGCTGTGATAAGTATTGTCGGAATATATGTTTCTGTACTCCAGCCGGCGTATGCAAATCTTCAGTTGGGATCTAGTTACCTACAGCATGTTGTGGATGTTCAAGAGTACAAGATTTCTTTTGAAAAAGGTCTTGCAGGAAATTCTTTTGTAGATCTTGAGTTTGGGTACCAAGCATATTCTATGTATACCGCTAGACAACAAAACTTGCTTTCAGGAGAAGAAAAGATAATTGCATATTCTATTGCAAAAAATATTTTAGGAAAGAATGCTGAAAAGTATCCGTATGATGCGCGAACACTTGTGTACCTTGGGCACGTAATTGAAGCACGTCCTAGTGGGGTTGCGTACAGCCAAGAAGAAAATGAAAAGATTCTCTTTGATTCATTGATACTGTCACCAAGCAGGGCACAAGCATACTACATGCTTGCAAATATATATATTGGACAGGGGAATGATGTATCAGGGCAAGAAAAAGAAGCCTGGTATACAAAAGCAACAGATATTGTTGAAAAATATAGAGTTCTTGCGCCAAGGATTGCCGAGCCATATTTTGTGCTTGCAGAGTTATATCGAGTTACAGGGAATCCGCAAAAAGCAGAAGAGTTTTTTGCGGCAGGGATTGAGAGGTATGATGAGGACCCTGCAGATGCACGACGTATTGCAGGACACCTTCTTTCTCAAAACAAAATAACAGAAGCACGTCCGTATCTCGAAACCGTTCTTATAGAACGTCCAGAAGATTATGTGGCTATTTTTGACCTTGCAAAAGTTCGATTTCTAGATGGGGATATTGATGGGGCAGTAGAGCTTGTAGAGCTGATACAATTAGAGCAGCGAGAAATACTTAATACAGATACTTTGTTTCTTCAGTCATTACAAAATGCACTTCAATAAATATGAATATTTTTAATCCTCATTTTTTCAAATTCCTCGGCGGATTTTTAGCAATAGTATTTACATCACTCATTCTCTTTTTTCTTGTGGGGAAGGTGTAAAAATGATCTTCTCCTCTGTTGCTCAACATTGAACACACACGCACCTTGGCAAACATGCAAATGTATAGTATCTTTTTTGTATACGGACCGGAGACAGCAGGCATATATAAGCCCTGCCGAGGTTGCATCAAGCGAATACGCTTATGCATCTCCATAGTAAAAGTCCCAGTAAGGGACTTTTTACGTTTCGTAACAAAATATTAGTATGGCAATTACACGAGAAAAAAAGAGCGAAATTCTTGCAAATCTTTCTGACATTCTTTCGAATGCAAAAAGTTTGGTATTTGTTGGTTTTAAGGGTATTTCGGGAGTTGAAACTACTGAAATGCGTAGAGCGCTTAAGGACGAAGAGGTTAAATACTTCGTGGCAAAAAAGCGTCTTATTAAAAAGGCACTTACTGACAATGGTGTTTCTGGAGACCTTCCAGAGCTTGAAGGGGAGCTTGCTATTGCATACACAGAGTCAGATGACACAACTGCTCCTGCACGGCTCATTCATGAGCACGGGAAGAAGCACGAGGGTCTGAAGATTTTGGGTGGTATTTTTGAAGAGTCACTTGCTGACGCAACAAAAATGTCTGAAATTGCAATGATTCCTTCTCTACAGGTTCTACGAGGAATGTTCGTGAATGTGATTAATTCACCAATTCAACGAACTGCAGTAGCACTTGGACAGATTGCAGAAAAGAAAGGAGAGTAAATTAGATAATAAAAATTATTATGGCAGACGAAGATGTAAAAGTAGAGGAGAAGACTGAGGAGGCAGCACCTGCTGCTAAGGAAGCTCCTGCCCCTAAAGAAGAGGCAGCTCCTGCAGAGGAGGCTAAAGAAGTTGAGGTTCCTAAAGAGTTTAAAGATATTGTAGAGAAGATTGAAAAGATGACCGTGCTTGAACTCAATACACTTGTAAAGGTGTTTGAAGAAAAGTTTGGCGTATCTGCTACAGCTGCAGCAGCTGGTCCCGCAGCGGGAGGAGATGCTGAAGATGCTGGATCAAGTGAGTTTGACGTTGAGCTTACAGCCATCGGAGACAAAAAGATTCAGGTTATCAAGGCAGTTAAGAGTGCTCTTGGTCTTGGGCTTAAGGAAGCAAAAGATCTTGTAGATTCTGCCCCTGTAGTTCTTAAGGAAAAAATGAAGAAAGAAGACGCTGAAGAACTAAAAGCTCAACTTGTTGAGGCTGGAGGTTCTGTGGAGTTGAAGTAATTTTTATTTCATCCTATAGACAAAAACACCCCAAAGTGGGGTGTTTTTGCTTTTCTTGCGTTGCCATATAGAGAAGCGTAGAATATAGAATATATGGATGTATTAGCGAAGCTGTTTGGAAGTAATGCCCGTGTGAAAACCCTGCGTCTAATTCTATTTAACAAAGACTCTAAGTTTACTATTACAGAAGCTGCATACCGCTCTAAGGTAAGCAAAGAATCTGCTCGCAAAGAGTTGGAACTTTTTGCACGTATTAAACTTGTGAAGAAACAAAAGAGGGGAAAGGAAGTTGTGTATTCGGCAAATGATAAATTTGAACATTACGAACAGCTCAAGGCGTTTTTCAGACGAACTACAGAATTAAAACGTTCAGAGGTTATTAAAAGCATAAAGCACTGTGGAGTTATTAAGCTTTTGTTATTGAGTGGAACACTTACAGATACACCAGAATCTTCAATAGATCTTCTTATTGTGGGGGACAGGATTGTAATGAAGAAGCTTGAACGTGCTATTCGCACACTTGAAGCAGAGCTCGGACAGGAGCTTACATATGCGACATTTTCTACACAGGACTTCAATTATCGTTTAGGTGTATACGATCGCCTTCTAAGGGATGTTATTGAGTACCCTCATATTACTTTAGTGGATAAAATTGGAGTTTCAAACTAATCCACAAACAAAAAACGGCTTAACTGTGTAGGTAGTATAATAAGTAGGTGCCTAGAAACCCAATTGGGACACAGGAACATTATCAGGTAAGCCCGTACCGGGCATTTTTGCATAGCTATGCTTATTGAAACTTGGACACAGGTACTCAACGATTCATTTCAGAATCTCTTTTATGGATTAGTTGGGTTCATACCAAACCTAATAGTGGCTATCCTCATTTTTATTGTAGGATGGCTCATCGGAGCAGGTCTCGCACGTATTGTTGCGCAGCTCGTTAATTCTCTTAAGGTGAACAACGCACTTCGTTCAGCTGGAATTGATGGACTTACAAAGCGCGCAGGTGTAGATCTTGATGCAGGAGCATTCCTTGGAGCACTCGTAAAGTGGTTCTTCATTGTAGTATTCCTTGTAGCATCTCTTGATGTGCTTGGACTAACTGAAGTTAACAGCTTCTTGCGTGACGTTGTACTAGGATACTTGCCACAAGTAATTGTTGCAGTACTCGTACTTCTTATTGCTGCTGTAGTAGCAGATATGGCGCAGAATGTTGTAGCAGCTTCAGCTCGTGCAGCGCACATGCGAAGTGCCGCATTCTTGGGGACAATCACTCGTTGGTCAATTTGGATCTTTGCGATTCTTGCCGCGCTTGATCATCTTCAGGTTGCATCAGCATTCGTACAAACACTCTTCACAGGTATCGTGGTAGCAGTATCACTTGCCGTTGGTTTGTCATTCGGTCTTGGTGGACAGGATGCAGCAGCTCGATATATTGAGCAGGCCAAGAAGAATATGAATGACTAACTCTTAGTTATTCCGTTTATAAAAACCTCCTTTTTGGGAGGTTTTTATAATATGAGGGTGGTATTATTGTAGTAATGAAATATGTGACAGCTCTAGCGCTTACTCTATTTTTCCTTGTTCCGACTATTGCCCATGCAGTAGAAACAAATCCTCCACTTATATTTTTGCCAGGAATATTTGGAAGTAGATTGTATTCTGTAGATTCTTCTGGAAATACAAAAAAGATTTGGGATGGTCTTGCAGGAGAGCGCATGCGAGAGATTTTGATGGATGAAGAGGGAAAAAGTATAAAAGATATTCGGGTTGGAGGGATGATTGATTATTTCAGTATAAGAGGTTTTTCATTCCAAGATATTTATGGATCACTTCAAAGTTATTTTGGATGTTTCGATCCAACGATTTCAGGTACTGTTGTACCACAATCATATGCTCTAATAAACTTGGATAATATNCCAGGCAGTAGAGGTGANCATTCTTGNGANACACCTTTTGTCTCATATCCATATGATTGGAGNTACGANGTCTTTGATATTGTAGATNATGGCACCACGTACACTTCAGGNGAGCACGTAAATCTTNTAGANTTANTAGAAGANCTTGCAGATAATGAAACAGGNAAGGTAAATATTCTTGCTCATTCAAATGGAGGTCTNCTCGNAAAAGCATTAATGATTCGTCTCGAAGAAATAGGGAAGTCTGATTTGGTAGATACAATTATTACCGTNGGNTCTCCNCAGCTNGGAACACCAAANGCTGTTGCAGCAATGTTGCATGGATATGAACAGTCACTNCTAAATGGATTAATAAAAAGAGAAAGTNTATCTCGTNTNTTGAGTCTTAATAGTCCAGGTGCATANAANTTGCTTCCTTCTGANGANTANATAAAAAATAATGANCCTGTTATTTATTTTGATTCTACTACTGCAGTACAAAANTATAGGAANATATTTGGAGANTCAATANATTCATATNCAGAGTTTTTTAATTTTNTAACTAACAAATNAGGATTNCGAACACAGCCAAAAGANAATNATTTACGTAATCCTGTAATTTTACGAAAAAACTTATTATTGAGATCAATACAGACTCATAAAAAGCTTGATACGTGGGTGCCTCAAGGGGATACAAGGTTTGTACAGATTGTAGGTGTTGGAAACAGTACTGANNTTGGNTTTGAATATACTTCNAANTCTATAGAAAATAAAAATGGACCATTCGCACTCACTTTATTTTCTGAAAAAGTTCCATTCCTTAAACCAAAGTTTGGNTTATATGGGGACTCTGAGGTTGTTGATTCTTCGGCAGGGCTTGAGGCGGGAGAGAGATATTATTTTAATTTTAAAAAACTTCTTATTGATACAGATAGAGTACGAGAACATAAGAACTTTTTTGTAGAATTAGAAGTTTTAGACTCCATTCAAGAAATTTTTAAAAGGAGCGAGCCAACATCTTCATTTATTAAATTAGAGCGACCTCAATTAACTATTGAAAATAAGCTTGTGGTAAGCGTGCATTCTCCAGTACTTATTTCTGTAAAAAATAGTTCAAATCAAGTAACAAGCATTACGTATGACACAGGTTCAGATACTTTTGAAACAATAATAGAAATACCAGGAAGTTCAGTGCAAATAATAGACGAAGGGAAATACATAATTCTTCCTGAAGGAAATTATGAAGTTACAATTACAGGTCTAGGCACAGGTTCATTTGATCTGGTACTTTCTGAAATTGACAATGAAGGAAGTCTGCAAGAGCTTGAGAGATTTTCACATATTCCAACATTAGAAAACTCTGTTGGNCTAACGTCTATAATTNCAGGATCCTTATCTGCACTTACGCTAGATTTAGACAANGATTCTTCTAATGATTTTACATTTTCTTCNGAGGGTTCAAATATTTCTGAAATAACAAACTNTTTAAAAGTTTCAATAAGTAATNTNCCANTGAANCNTNTNTTGCAGTCAGCAGTTGATCAATACTTTGTNCTTATTGAAGAAACAGNGANCGATAGTGATAGAATAAATTATGTTGCTCAGATTAAACGAATCATTCGTTTCCTTAANGGAAGATANATTGATCANGANGAAGCAGANGAGTTGACTGCTNTAGTTGATTATTTAAAATAAAATATGAAATTAAAAATTACTCTATTGGTAACNTCAATATTAATGATACCTATTGGGTATTTACTANTNCGTTCGTACANNCTNTTTGGTGTNTGTGTNGGGCAGGCAATTNTGCAGCCAGGAGGTGAAACAGAGTGCTATCCTACTTTTGCAGAACTTGGATGGATATTACAGCATGCCGGANNATACTTAACTTTCGTTGCANTGTTGTTANTGGCAACANCAAAAAGANTTTTTAATAAATGGAAGAAATTTGCNATATGGTTTGTNCCNTTTGCAATTATTATAATAATNTTACAACCAGAAGTACCANATCCTTTTGAGCCCTTAGAGGTTGGAAAGAGTNTNGCAACNATCTGGTCAGGTACCNTNTTTTTGATAATAAGTGCCTCAATNATTCTCTTCAGTAACCTACCAAAATANAGGAAAAAATAAGNCNTTTTTCTCTTGACTAAACCACCTTATTTCGTGTATACTCGTCCCTACGTGTTAGTGAATAAAGAAACAACCAATTAAAGAAAGCGGACTTCCGTGCATTTATGCATGCCGCTTCCNCTGAAGCGGTTTTTTCTTTCTCAAAGAGGCACGTTGAATTTTGACAATTGAATAAGAAGAGCGAATGCATTTCATCAGCAATTGAATATATTGTGGTTACCAGGTCTCCTTTTTGGAGACTTAAGGGTGTATGGGGGATGCCTTGGCTCAAACAAGCGATGAAGGACGCGGAAGTCTGCGATAAGCTTCGGGGAGGTGACAAACAACCTTTGATCCGGAGGTTTCCGAATGGGGAAACCCGGCCAGTTTTTACTGGTCACGTATTGGGTCGCACCAGTACGAGCGTACCTAGGGAACTGAAACATCTAAGTACCTAGAGGAATAGAAAGCAAAAGGGACTGTTTTTTATCCGGCTACATTTTGCCGTCGGATAAAGAACAGTCTTGCGATTTCCTTAGTAGCGGCGAGCGAAACGGAAACAGCCCAAACCGGATACTTAGGTATCCGGGGTTGTACGGCAAAAGTGCTGCACTTGTGTAGGAAGAGTTATCAAGTGTGAATATAGAGGAAGATTCTGGAAAGAATTACCATAGGGGGTAATAGTCCCGTACTCGAAATATTTACACCTCTTTCGCTTTTGTTCGTGAGTAGCTCGAGACATGAATAGCTCGAGTGAATCTGGGAGGACTAACTCCTAAGGCTAAATATTGTTTGAGACCGATAGTGAACCAGTACCGTGAGGGAAAGGTGAAAAGAACCCCGAGAGGGGAGTGAAATAGAACTGAAACCATACATCTACAAACAGTTGGAGAGGTACTTGTACCTCGACAGCGTGCCTATTGAAGAATGAGCCGGCGAGTGTATGTGTGCTGCAAGCTAAATCCGTTATTGGATGGAGCTTTAGGGAAACCGAGTGTGAATAGCGCGTTAGTAGTACGTATACGACCCGAAACCAGGTGAGCTTGCCATGAGCAGGGTGAACACTTGTGAAAACAAGTGGGAGGCCCGAACCGGTTGGTCGTTTAATGCCATCGGATGACTTGTGGTAGGGAGTGAAAAGCTAATCGAACTTGGTAATAGCTGGTTCTCTCCGAAACAGCTTTAGGGTTGGCGTCGCGTGTTCCCTTCGGGGGTAGAGCACTGGCAGGACTAAACAGGGGGAAACCTCGTTAGCCCTATCAAACTCCGAATACCGAAGATNAATAACGCGGCAGTTAGACTGCGGGGGAGAAGCTCCGTTGGTCGAAAGGGGAACAGCCCAGATCGCCAGTTAAGGCCCCTAAATTAGTGCTCAGTGTAACTTAAGGAAGTGAGGATCCTCCGACAATGAGGAGGTTGGCTTAGAAGCAGCCACCCTTTAAAGATAGCGTAACAGCTCACTCATCAAGGGTCCTTGCGCCGCAAATGATCGGGACTTAAGCACTATGCCGAAACTGCGGGTTCGCGTACTTCATAGAAGATAAATTAATGGTTTTAGCAGGAAGCTTGTTAACACAAGCGTATCCAAGCATGTTAGTGGTGGTTAGAATATACAACCATCCTTGTTGGTTACCAGCTAAAGCTTTGCAGTGTCAAGATGATAAATGGCAAGGATCCATACCGAACCATGTTCTTGATATGAATACACTAAGATTGGCCTGAAAAATGGTCAGCACATTGCAAATGTTCTTTATTATTTTACAAACTAAATAAATATAGTTTGTATCTTCTATGAAGTACGTGAGCGGTAGGAGAGCGTTCTGTTTGCGTTGAAGGTGAAGGGGTGACCCACACTGGAGCGTACAGAAGTGAGAATGCCGGCACGAGTAACCGCAATGCGAGTGAGAGCCTCGCACACCGAAAGATCAAGGTTTCCGCAGCTACGATGATCAGCTGCGGGTTAGTCGGGCCTAAGGGGATGGCGAAAGCCGCACCCGATGGACACATGGTTAATATTCCATGACTACGTTGCTATGCGACGGGGGGACGGATTGTTGTACGCACTGCCCATTATTGGATTTGGGTTGATGCCATGAGGGCTGCTTTTAGGTAAATCCGGAAGCATATAGTCCAAGTGGAGTCACAATGTCTCGGTTTCGGCCGGGATAGAGAGTGCGGAGCACGGTTCCTAGAAAAGCCTCTAAGCTATAGTAGTAACGTATCCGTACCGCAAACCAACACAGGTGATCAGGGCGAGTAGCCCAAGGTGAACGAGTAATGGGTCCTCAAGGAACTCGGCAAAAAAGCGACCGTAACTTCGGGATAAGGTCTGCCTTTGTATCTTCGGATATCAAGGCCGCAGCTAAAGTTTCTCTGGCGACTGTTTATCAAAAACACAGCTCCCTGCGAACTCGTAAGAGTATGTATAGGGGGTGACGCCTGACCAATGCCAGAAGGTTAAGTACGGGTGGTATATTTCTTCGGATTTATGCTGGCCTGTATAAGCCCTGGTGAATGTCGGCCGTAACTATAACGGTCCTAAGGTTTGTAGTATCACANTGTGGTACTACAAAGGNCTGGGACTGTTGTAGAAAGATAAACAGAGACGTCCAGCTACCTTGTGTACAGTAATGTGCACATAGTCCAATCGTGATTAACAAGAGACCAACGTCACGGCCCTACCCTACAATTTTGTAGAAGGGATAAGATAGAGTCCTTCGTGAAGGAATCGAAGAGCGTAATTCCTTGTCGGGTAAGTTCCGACGTGCACGAATGGCGTAACGACTGGAGAACTGTCTCGAGGACTTGCTCGGTGAAAATGCAATCCCGGTAAAGATGCCGGGTAGATGTGGAAAGACAGAAAGACCCCAGAAGCTTTACTACAGCTTCGTATTGGGTCTGCGTGACATGTGCGTAGCATAGGTGGGAGACTTTGAAGCACCCCTTTTGGGGGGTGTGGAGTCGTCAGTGAAATACCACTCTCATGTTGTTCAGACCCTAACCCCTAGGGAAACCCTAGAGGAACAGTGCGTGGCGGGTAGTTTGAGTGGGGCGCTCTCCTCCTAAAGAGTAACGGAGGAGTCTATTAAGGTCAGCTAGGCGCGAATGGACACCGTGCCGATAGTGTAATGGCAAAAGCTGGCTTGACTGTGAGGGGTACATCCCGAGCAGGTACGAAAGTAGAGCATAGTGATCCGACTGTTCGCATTAGATGCGGCAGGAGCTCAACGGATAAAAGCTACTCTGGGGATAACAGGCTAGTAGCGCCCAAGCGTCCATAGCGACGGCGCTGTTCGGCACCTCGATGTCGGCTCATCTTATCCTGGGGCTGGAGAAGGTCCCAAGGGTTTGGCTGTTCGCCAATTAAAAAGATACGCGAGCTGGGTTCAAACCGTTCAGTAGCGGTTTCAAGTAAACGGCTATTGAACCCGTTTGAACCCGAGGAAAAGTTCACACAAATACCAACCAGTGAACAAAAAGACATCAACACGGCGGCGTAACGTCGAAAAATGTTACGAAAAGTTAACTTATATCGGTGAAACCCCACGTGGGCAACACCGAGGGAAATACAATGTGTATGCCCGTAGAGACTGAATGTTAACCACCCAAGTTGGGTGAAGTTACAGTCCAATGCCTCTAGCAATAGAGGGAATACATGCGTGAGACAGGTTGGTTCTCTATCTTCCACATCCGTCGATTCTTGAAGAGATCTGCCCCTAGTACGAGAGGACCGGGGTGGACGAACCTCTGGTCTATCGGCTGTCACGCCAGTGGCACTGTCGAGTAGCTATGTTCGGAATGGATAACCGCTGAAAGCATCTAAGCGGGAAGCCAACTCTAAGATTATGAATCATTAAGACCCCTAGGAGATGACTAGGTTGATAGGCTCTACGTAGAAGCACTGTGAAGTGTTCAGCGGAGGAGTACTAATTCGTCGTCGTCTCCAAGAAGGAACCCTGGGAATAAACAATAATTCTCTTGCTGGTGAAATGTATTCGCTTTTCTAAATTTATATAACGTAATAAACGTGTTTTTTGTGTTGGTGATATGGCGAGGTGGAAACACCTGTTCTCATTCCGAACACAGAAGTTAAGCGCCTCCGCGCCGATGGTACTCGAAAGGGGAGAGTAGGTCGTCGCCAACACAAAGAACANGTTTTATATATGNGTATGGAGGGGNTAGCTCANNNNGGTCAGAGNNNNACANTTTTTGTGNANGTNTTCGGTTCGANTCCGNANCCCTTCACTNTATATNTGNTCAGCNNAACGATAACTTCGTNNNGCTATTTTTTTGATATACTTAGCANATATGGATTGGGCNAACAAAAGNAAGATAATTATTATTGCTATTTTGGCNNCNGTNGCAATTGCATTTGGGAGTATTATTTTTGTNGTATTTACTACGGATTCAGCAACCTGTTTTGATGGTNTACAAAATGGNTCAGAGTTAGGCATAGATTGTGGAGGGGGATGTCAGCTTGTGTGTGATTTTGAAGTGCAGCCACTTTCNGTTTCTTTCACACAGTATGTTATTACAGAGGGAAGGCCTGACGTTATTGCTCATATAGAAAATACAAATAAATCTGCTGACGCAGTATCTGTNACNTATCTTGTNGAGGTCTATACNGATGAGGGNGANTTATTTGCACAACATACAGGGTCATTNGATGTTCCTCANGANAGTGTNCGNGCAGTATTTATACCGCGTATTGCACGTATNGCNCCAAGNATTGGNAGNGCATTTCTTACCATNACAGATCANNNATTNTTTGTTGCAAAANANGGTCCAAAAATAACAGTAGAGTCGTTTTCTTGGGAAGATCTAGATACAGGACCGACACTTAGCGTCCGCATACATGGTGATTTTGAAGAAAGTTTACGACGAATTCCTTTTGTGGTCACTATTTTTGATGAGCAAAACTCTGTACTTGCTGTATCTCAAACAGTTATCAATCACATAGGTTCTGATCAAGAAGAGGAGAGTATATTTACGTGGAATGAGCCATTTCTTTCACCTCCAGCACGAGTAGAATTTATTTTTGATACACCAAGAATATATGGGGACATTTAGTTCAAAGTTACGCACTGTTTTAAATAAGCATGATCCAATCCTGCTCTTTTCTGTATTACTTGTTTCTCTTGCAGGACTCATAACAATGAATACATTTGGAGTAGATAATAGTTTTTTTAATCGGCAAATTATCTGGCTCACATTAGGTTTCTTTGTATATTTTACAGTTTCACTAATTGATGTTCGCTTTTTAAGGAGAACAACAAGTATTGTTACTTTATACCTTGGCGCAATAGGGTTGCTTCTTTTAGTTTTTTTAATAGCAGATCCTATTCAAGGCGCAAAGAGCTGGTTTATTTTAGGTCCTATTGCATTTCAGCCGTCAGACCCGATAAAGCTTGTTGTTATAGCAATTCTTGCGAAGTATTTTTCAAGACGTCATGTTGAAATTGCAAACTTTAAACATATTTTCCTTTCGGGAATGTATGTGGCAATTATTTTTGGTTTAGTGCTTATACAGCCAGACTTTGGTACTGCCATTATAATTTTCCTTACATGGCTGCTTATGGTTTTGGTATCAGGCATTAGTAAAAAACATTTGTTTGCAGTATTTGGGATTGGATTGGTTGCTGTAGCAAGCATGTGGGTTTTTGTGTTTGCTGACTATCAGAGAGATCGAATATCAACATTTTTACATCCTCGAACAGATATTCAGGGTGCGGGATACAATGCCTATCAGTCACAAATTGCTGTAGGGTCAGGCCAGCTTTTAGGAAAAGGTATTGGATATGGAACACAGAGCAAGCTTCAGTTCCTTCCAGAATATGAAACAGATTTTATATTTGCTGCATTTGCAGAAGAGTGGGGATTTTTAGGAGTACTTCTTTTGNTGATACTGTATGCAATTATNATATTTAGACTNATTTCTTTTGCTTGGCGTGCNCCAACAAANTTTGAAGCTTTCTTTATTATGGGAGTCGCATCACTTTTTGTAAGTCACATTGCNATTCANGCAGGGATGAATCTGGGATTGCTGCCAGTTACCGGAACAACGATTCCATTTATGAGTTATGGCGGCTCGCATCTTATAACAGAATTCTTTGCACTGGGACTCGTTGCTTCAATGCGTCAGAATTCTAGAGGAGCACATCGAGAAGACCTTACTAGGGAAGTAGTGTAGTGTAGACATCTTTTGTTTTTGAAACCATTGTGTCGAGTGAGAATGTATCCAAAATAGTTTTGTGAAGTGCTTCTCCAAGCTTGTTTTGAAATGCTGTGTCCGCAAGAAGGTTTGATATAGCAAAAGCAAACATAACACCTCCTTCTGACGGCACAAGTAAGCCATTTTTATTGTGTTCTATAATCTCAGGGATGCCTCCTACTCGGCTTGCAATAATTGGCACCTCAGCCATACCGGCTTCAATGAGAACATATCCAAGTGCTTCTGTTCGTGAGGGTAGGATAAAAATATCTGCAGCTTTTATATATTGTGATGCCTGTTCTACAAAACCAAGGAAATGTACATTTTTTTCTAAATCGTATGAAGCAACAAGTTGTTCAAGTCTCCACTGTTCTTCTCCTTCACCTAAAACAATGTAGTGAGGGAGTTCATCCATTTCATCCCGAAGCGTGGTGAGTGCAGAAAGCATGACATCTATTCCTTTGCTGTCATGTAGCTCTGCAATAGTAAACAACCATTTTTTATCAAGAACTTTTTTAAGAGTTGAATCAATATTTGAAAGTTTTTCACGAGCCTCTTCTTTTGTAAGTGGAGAAAGTAGCTCAACACCATTCAAAATTACAGAAATCTTTTTCTGTAATGGCCATGAGCGTATAGGTTTTCTAAGTGCTTCAGATACAAGAATTGTTTTATGTGAAAGAAGTATGGTGAAAAAATATATACTTTTAAAAATAAGTTTTACAAAAATATTTCGTCTTTCATTGAAAGCCCATCCATGAGATGTAAATACAACCTTTTTTCTTTTAAGTCGTGCGGCAAGTGCACTAATGCCACCCTTTGAACTGTTTACGTGAACAATATCTGGCTCAAAATCATCAATAACAGAGAGAATTCCTTTGTACGCTCTAAGTTCTTTAAAAAATCCTAAGTCTCTCTCTAGTCCATCAATCTGATATTGGGGAATGGAGAGCTTTTCAAGCTTCTCTGTTAGGTCGCCCTTAGGTCCATATGCAACAGCAACAGATATTCCGCTTTTTTGTAGTGATCGAGCCATGTCATAGACGTATTTTGTGGCTCCACCCCAGGTTCCTTTTGTTATAACAAGCAAAACTTTCATTGTGCCTATACGGTACCACACTCTTTAAAAGATGGCTTATTTATTGTATTATACTGCATTATGCATACACTCAGAAACGAGTGGCTTATTCTTCTCCTCGGAGACCTCTTCGCGTTGACTTTTGCCTTGGTAACAACGCTTATTGTTCGATATCAAACAATACCAAGTAATGACCTTTTGGGATTACATTTTATTCCATTTTCACTATTATTTATTGTTTCGATAAGTATATTTTTTATTGCAGGGTTGTATGACAAGCAAACACTTTTCGCAAAAGCAGCACTGCCATCCACGGTATTCTTTTCACAAGTGGTAAACGTTATTTTTGCAGCGCTACTATTCTTTTTTGTTCCAATATTTACTATTGCACCAAAAACAAATCTTCTTATTTACCTTGTCCTTTCCACTCTCTTTATTATTGCGTGGAGAATTATTCTTGCCCCACGAGTTCAGTCTAAAAAGAAGTGTGAAAAAGCACTTATTATTGGAGACTCTCCAGAAGTACAAGAGCTTATTAAGGAAATAAATGCAAATGACCGGTATGGGTTTACGTGCTTGTCTCCAATTAGTGTTGTAGATGGGAAAAATGCTGAGTCGCTTACGCATGCAGTTGCAAAACGTCTGGCAGAAGATGAACCAACAGTTCTTATTGCAAATCCAAGTGACGACAGACTGAAGCCGTTACTCTCACATTTGTTTGGGTATGTTTTTGCAAAGCCAAACGCAACCTTTATAAATTTCAATGAAATGTACGAAGGTATTTTTGAAAAAGTTGCACTTTCTTCTCTCAATCCAGAGTGGTATTTGGAGAATGCCTCACGCCCACCACAAATTGCATACGGTGCATTAAAACGAATAATAGATATTGTTGGCGCAACTCTTTTTGCACTTTTACTTATTTTTCTCACTCCTTTCATTTGGGTTTTTATGCACATAGAAGGGAAGGGTCCATTCTTTATTTCTCAAAAAAGAATGGGGAAACATACAAAGCCAACTAGGGTTTTTAAAATTCGAAGTATGACCTCAGTGGAAGACGGAGTATGGATTGGAGAAACAGATAATAAAGTCACCAAAGTTGGGGGGGTACTTCAACGAACAAGCATTGATGAATTGCCCCAAGTCCTTGCTGTTCTGAGCGGAAAACTATCTCTTATTGGGCCACGTAGCGACATGATGGGGCTCGCAGAGCGCCTGCAGGAAGCTATCCCGTATTACAATGTTAGATACACTATTACTCCAGGAATAACTGGTTGGGCGCAAACACATCAGCGGTACTCACCAGGTTTAATAAAACCATCTTCTATTGAAGACACTAAAGTTCGCTTGCAGTATGATCTATATTATGTAAAACACAGATCACTTTTGCTTGATATATCAATTGCATTGCGTACTATACGTACACTACTTTCTCGATTATTTTCAACATTTAAAAAACGTCATGACTAAACAAACTATATTACTTACTGGTGCGGCAGGATATGTGGGAGCAATGCTTATTGATCAGTGGAGCAAACGTGATGATGTTGAGGAGATTATCGCACTCGATATGATCGATCCAACTGAGGAGTTTGTTATGAACGCTCCGAAGACAACGTGGATTAAAGCAAACACCGCAGATGATTCTTGGAAAGATCTTGTTGCAAAGAAAAATCCAACCGTTGTAGTGCATGCAGCATGGCAGATTCGAAATTTATACTGGAACCCAAAAAAGCAATGGAAATGGAATGTGGAAGGCTCTCAAAATATGTTTGATTTTGCATTTGCAACACCTTCAGTAAAACGCCTGGTGTACTTTAGCAGCGCATCAATTTTTGGTGCAGACCCAAAAAACGAAATAGGGCATTTGTTTGACACTGACGCACCTCTTCGAGATGAGGTGTATCTATATGCAAAAGAAAAAAGAGTTGCAGAAGAAAATCTCCATGCAATGGTTTCTGAAAAACGTGAAGATTTAGANATTTCTATNGTNCGTCCNGCNGCTGTTTCAGGGCCACGAGGACGTTANGGAAGAATTCGCTTTGGATTGCAGTCTGCANTNTCAGGGAAACTCAAAGGAAGCTTTGTNTATGCNCTTGTAAGAATGCTCACTTCATTTATTCCAGCAACAAAAAAATGGTGNAGACAATTCATACATGAGGATGACATTGTAGATATCATTAGTNTTTTAGTGTTTGANGGTGCCCCAAAGACTGTTTCTTTATACAACCTNACTCCTCCNGGGGATGTTGTTGTGCCAGAGGANATGGGAAAGGCAGTAGGGAAAAAAGTTATTATTCTTCCNCCATTTATAATACGAATTGTATTTTTCTTTGCNAGACANCTTACCTTTGGAAAAATTCCAACNGCAGCTGGCGCATGGCGTTTTTATTGNTATCCGGTTGTTATGGANGGGACAAAGGTNACANAAGANCTNAATCACNCNTACGCGTATTCTTCAAAACAAGCCTTCACTACAAAAGAGGGAAGGTATGCACATGTAGTNCCNAAAGAAGCATAAGTATGATTGTTGACGGAAAAGCACTCGCAAAAGATATAGGTGAAGANCTAAAGAAGNTTGTAAGTCAGTGTTCCAANCAGCCNNTTTTGGGACTTCTTATGATTGCNCCAACAGCGGCATCAAAAAGTTTTGTTCGTATTAAAAATAAAAAAGCAGAGTANTTNGGNATNCGTGTTTTACAAAAGGANCTTTCAGATGGTGTATCACAAGAAGAAGCCACTGCTGTATTGCAAGAACTTATCGAAAAATCAGATGGGGTAGTTATTCAGCAGCCTGTGCCAAAGTATTTAGATTCCGATCTTTTGTGTTCATATATTCCTCCAGAGAAAGACATAGACGCACTTACAGAAGAAAGTATATATACACCGCCTGTTGCAGGTGCAGTACAGGAAATTTTAAATAAATATAAGGTTGATGTTTCTGGCACCAACGCTGTTGTTATTGGGGAGGGGGTCCTTGTAGGAAAGCCAGTGGCAGCTTTATTAAAAAAACTTGGTGCGGAAGTTGCTGTTATGACAAAAGAGACAGGTATCGATAGAGAGAAGCTTTTACAGGCTGACATTGTGGTTTCAGGCGCAGGGAAAGCAGACCTTATTAGAAAAAATATGCTGAAATCAGAGGCTGTGGTTATTGATGCTGGCACAAGCGAGTCGCGAGGGTCATTGCGTGGAGATGTGCATCTTGAATGTTATGAGCACGTACGACTCATAAGTCCTGTTCCAGGTGGGGTGGGGCCATTAACGGTAATATCTTTATTCAAGAATCTAATAGAAAGCGCAAGTTGCTCTTCGTAGGCTGTTCTGCTACCGTTACGTACATATTATGATGACACGAATTTTTGGGGTAATAATTTTAATCACCGGTATACTCCTAAGTGGTTTCGTGTACGTGAGTGAAAAAAATGGAGGACCATTTCCTTTGGCCTTTGGTTTGGATTTGGCTGGGGGTACACATTTAATTTACAATGCTGATACCGCTGATTTAGATGAGAGGGAACGAAAAGAATCACTCATTACTCTTAGGGAGGTAATCGAACGCCGAACAAATCTCTTTGGTGTTGCAGAGCCTCTTGTGCAGATTGAAGAAAGTAGTTTTGTTGCAGAAACAAGAGAAGACCGTCTCATTGTGGAGCTTCCAGGTGTTACAAATCTTTCTGAAGCTGTTCGTATCATTGGAGAAACGCCTTTGCTTGAATTCCGCATAGAAGATGAGAATGCTGCATTTGATGCTCTAGAAGAAGATAGGTACATCTCAGTTGGTCTTACAGGGCGCTTTATACAAAGTGCAGAACTTACCTTTGGGGGAGGGGGAGGACATTCTGGAGGAATATCAAATGATCCAGTGGTGTTAGTGAATTTTAATACAGAAGGATCTGAATTATTTGAACAGCTTACACGGGACAACACTGGGAGGCAGCTTGCGATTGTACTCGACGGAGTGATTGTTTCAGCGCCAGTTATACGAGAGGTTATCTCAGGAGGCACGGCTTCAATTTCTGGTGGGTTTACACCGGAGGAGGCACGAGACCTTGTTCGAGATTTAAACTTTGGAGCACTTCCTATACCTATTGAGCTCATTTCAACACAAGCAATTGGCCCATCTCTCGGAAAGGCTATTTTGCAAGACGGTGCGTTGGCTGGTGCGTTTGGACTTATGATCATTATTATCTTTATGATCGTGTGGTACCGGCTTCCTGGGGTTGTGGCGTCCTTCTCTCTTGTGTTCTACATAGCATTAATGATTCTTGTAATGAAACTTCTCCCAATTACTCTTACTGCTGCTGGTATTGCAGGATTGATTCTTTCCTTGGGAATGGCGGTAGATGCAAATGTTCTTATCTTTGAGCGTTTGAAAGAAGAGTTAGAGGCAGGCAAGGGTGTTCAAGATGCAGTACGAGAAGGATTCGCACGAGCGTGGCTTCCTATTCGAGATGGAAACATATCATCACTCATTGCTGCGGTAATTTTATTCTGGTTTGGAACATCAATTATTGAAGGGTTCGCACTCGTATTCGCACTTGGAGTACTACTTTCAATGTTCTCAGCAATTACTATTACACGAGTGTTCCTTCTAGCCTTGGCTCCAAAAGGTGTAGGGAAAGTATCGCGTGCATTATTCGGTAGCGGAATAAAACTATAATATGTTTGTCGTACACTATAAAAAGATTTTCTTAGGGATTGGCGCATTACTGATTGCAGGTGCTATAGGTGCAATCATGTTTTTTAATCTATCATTTTCAATTGATTTTACCGGAGGTACGTTACTTGAAATTTCATATACACAAGAGAGGCCAAGTCAGGAAGAGATTCAAAACAAGGTTGAAAATCTTGCACTAGGATCATTTTCTGTACGTTCTGCAGGAGAAGATGGATACATTATTCGCACGCGAAGTTTAAATCAGGATGAGCTTGATGTAGTTACAGAACTACTCACATTTGAAGGAAATATTGTTTCAATGGACCGTATTACCACTATTGGACCATCTCTTGGAAATGAGCTTGGAAGAAAAGCTTTGTTTGCTTTAATGGCGCTTTCATTTGCTGTTGTATTTTATGTTGCGTATGTGTTTAGAAGGGTAAGCAAGCCAGTACCTTCAATCTACTATGGACTCATTGTAGTTCTTGCTTTATTGCATGACATACTCATTCCCACGGGATTCTTCGCTATTATGGGGTATTACTTTGGCGCACAGATAGACACATTGTTTGTGGTTGCGCTTCTTGCGATTTTGGGATACTCGGTAAATGACACTATTGTTGTATTTGATCGAATCCGTGAAAATATAGCAAAAAATATAGAGCGTAATGTAAAAGAAGATTTTGAAATGACCGTTGGAAAAAGTTTGCGTCAAACATATGTGCGTTCGATAAACACTTCTGTTACCACTGCTCTTGCACTTCTTGCACTTTTCTTCCTTGGGTCTGGAGTCACAGAGAACTTCGCACTCGTACTCCTTGTGGGAGTGGTGGTAGGGACGTACTCTTCAATATTCTTAGCTGCGCCATTGCTTGTGTTGCTACAAAAGAAGTTGTTTAAGGAGTAACTTGACAAAACCTACATATATCCGTACTCTATGTGTATGACTCCAATACATCCCGCCTTTGTGTGGGATTTATAATTGGGAGGTCATATTGGACTTTAAAACAAAAACTCTTAAAGGGAGGAATACATATGGCGGCTATTGCAAAGAAATTACCTGCTGTTTCAAGGAAAACAGATAAAGGGGCTGATGTTATTCGGCCGATGAATGATCGGCATATCTGTAATTTTGATTTGGTAGTTTCCACAAAAAAATTACCTGCTTCTGCAAAGAAGTATTTGCGAGATTTTAATTTTTCAAAATCATCACTAACAGAAACAGATCAAGATTGGCTCCGACGCCTTGTGAAAAAAACTTCTAACGTCAAGCGGAGGGCAGTTCTTACAGGTTCTGATCCACGTGGGTTACATGGGTATCTAAAACATGCTCGTATGGAAATTTTTCCCAAAAAGTTATGGATGTTTGCATACATTACGAATGCAGAAATCAAAAAAATCTTACGGTCTTAATAGGTCGTAAGAAAACCGCTCAGAGCATTGTGCTCGGGGCGGTTTTTCTGTGCAATGCACAATAAAAAATATATAAACGAGTGCGTTTATGATCTCTCTTCTGCTCAATTGTCTCTCTACACCAGGTAAAGTTTGACGGCTACTACTTACTATACGAGATTGTGAATTTGGTGCAAGAAAAAGTGTGGATAGAGGATAGAAATATGTGTTTGTCTAGAAAAAAGGGCGCCTCTAAATAGAGACGCCCTTGAAGTTTTATATTAAGTGCGAGGCTTAAAAAAGAGCTCGCAACTGCATTTGCATAACCCCTCCATGTTGGAGGAACTCAAACTCTTGTTCTGACTCTAGAGCCACAACAAGATTGAGTTTGTGTATCTCACCATTTTTCATAAATGAAGACGGCAAGTCTGTGCTTTTTGCAGAAAGGTTATTTAGAGGAATATTCCATTCCTCACTACCGTCAAGACCAAGGGTCTCGGCAGTAGTACCTTCTTTGAAACAAAAGGGAACGATACCCATTTGCCACAAGTTGCTACGATGGATTGCTTCAAAACTTTCAGCAATCACCGCTCTTACACCAAGCATCCATGGTCCCGACGCAGCCATAACTCGACTTGAGCCACAGCCATAGTTCTTTCCGCCAATTACAACCATGTCAATATTTTCATGGCGATATTGGGCAGAAGTTTCAAAAATCGTAAGGTCTTCACCAGATGGATGGTGGATTGTCCACCCTCCGTCTCTTGAGGACATCAAATTTCTGGCTTTTGGGTTGCTGAAAATTGTTGTCATCAGCATTTCATAGTTTGCGCGATATCCACCAGTACTAAGTATGTCGTCAGTGTCAGTGACGCCATGTTGTACCAAGTAGTTGATTGCCGCAGGATTCTTTGTTAAGTCACCTGCAGGAGATATTGCATCAGTGCTGTAGTCGTTACCAACAATACATAACGTTCTTGCATGCATAAGGCCTTTGATTGGTTTCAAGTCAGCTGACAGTCCTTCAAAGAAGGGCGGTAGCTTAATTGTAATTGATTTCGGAAAGTCATAAATATCACTATCTGGAATCTCAATCTCTTGCCAATGCTTGTTGCCTTGTGTCGGATTAGCATATACACGCTCATACATTTCGCGGTTAATGACAGATTTTGCTTCCGCAATTTCGTCATCATCCGGCCAAATATCAGAGAGTAGTGTGCCGTTACCAAGATCAGCTTCCTCAATATTTTTATCCACACGCCCAAGTAGAGCGTACGCCACAATGAGCGCTGGATTTGAAAGGAAGCTTATCTCGATGTCTCCGTCATGCCGTCCCGCATAATTCCGGTTGGCAGACACAATAGATGTAGGCGTTAGTCCTGCAACAACAAGTTTCTTACCAAGGGCGTTAAGACCCCCAGATTGACCAATGCAAGGACCACATCCGTGCGCAACAATAGCAAAGCCAAGTTGCTCAAGGTAGGGAAGCAAATTTGATGCCCCCAAGTATTCATCTGCAAGAGGCGAGCCTGCTGCAAATGATGTTTTTGTCCATGGTTTTGTGGTAAGTCCCGCTTTCACAGCATTTCTTGCAAGAAGTGCTGCTTGAAGTACTGCTTCAGGGTTACCTGTTTGGGTACAAGAAGCGATAGACGCAAGCAAAAGCGCACCGTCCGGCACAGGCTCTTCTATTTCAGGAATAGTAAATTCCTTTGTGGAAGATCCAACACCTTTGTCTTCAAACACTTTGGCAATATGTGCCTCAGCATTTTCTAGCGAAACCCAGTTATGGGGTGTGTTAGGACCAGAAATACCAGACTTAATCTCAGAAAGATCAATGTCGATAATATCTGTTCGTTGCACACCTTCTTCTGTTTCTTCATTGCGCCAAAGACCGTAGGCTTTTGCAAGCTTTTCAACATTGGTATCACGTCCCGAAAGTGCAAGAAATTGAACCGTTGTTTTATCGATTCCAAATACTGCAGTACGGGCTCCAAATTCAGCGGCAATATTTGAAAGAGTGCCGCGGGATTCAAGAGCAAGTGTATCTACGCCTTCACCAAAAAATTCTACAAAAGAACCTTTGGTAACGGTTTTTCGAAGTACTTTTTTAAGGTACAAACCAAGATCACTTGCAGTGATGCCTTTGGGAAGCTTATTACTTAGCCGTACACCGTACACATTTGGAATTTTCATTCCAATTGCTTCTTTGCTTACAACTTTCATTGCTTCTGGTCCACCAACACCCCATGCAAGGATTCCGTTCGCACCAACCATAGGTGTGTGCGAATCAGTTCCTTTTAAGAATGTAGGCAATCCAGTTTGGTCAAAAACAGGAACTAGCTTTTCCGTGTTTAATTGGTGAATAACACCAACACCTGGAGGAATGACTCTGATGCCCATTTTGGCACCAGCCCATTTCCCAAAGCGTAAACGGTCACCATTTATTCGCTGTTCTTCTTTAACGTTTTTCGCAAGTGAAGAGAATTTTGTCGTTACTGAGTGATCAAACACCATATGTATTGGAAGTTTTGTTCCAATCAGTAACGGGTCTTTCCCTACAGCATGCAGTGCAGAACGTTGTGTTGCCATATCAAGTAGCATTGGTATGCCGGTAAAGTCTTGAAGACAAACTTGGCTAGCCATAACGTCAACTTCTTGCGATTCACCATCAAGCCATGCTTGGAATGATCCAAGGGTATTTTTTGATGTGTGCCACGCTAAAAGTTTTAAACTTGGCGGTAGTTTGTTATATGTTGCTGCTGGAAGCGGCAACGTAAGTGGAGTACAAGTCATAACATTTTCCTTTTCAATGTTCAGGTTGTATCTCTTAATAATTCAAGAGATTTGTTTCCATATGAAAGGTATCTCGTTTGAGTGATTAATGCAACAAGTTGTAGTTTTTGGCAAATAGTGTAGGTTGTTCTCAGATTCTTAGATTCTCTAAGAACAGCTCATTAACACACATATCTTTGAAAGGATATAACAATGACAAAAGATAAACCTGTCGTGCTTATGCATGGCGATGAAGCTGCTGGGGAATGCGCCAGGAAAGTTCAGGAAATATTATTTCCGAAATTTCCGTTTGTTGAAATTGATCTTGGAGTTGAATCTAGGATTAAAACAAAAGACAGATGTATTTCTATTGCAGCAAAAGCATTTTCAGATTATGGCTCTGGTATCAAAATTAGTACTGCGAGCAACAATCCGAAGCTTAAAAAGCTTGGGGTGAGATCTGCAAATGTCCTATTACGTTCAGAGGTTGAATGTATTGGTATATTCCGTATCACATTTGGACCTGGTCGTTATTTCAAACCAATAGGGGTTGCCAGATTTGGTTCTGGAGATTTTTATTGCGAAACCGGCTGTGACGTTACCATCAAGTCTAATGGCGACAGGGTTGCAGTGATCACCCAAGAGCTTAATCTTGACTATTTAGATATCTTTGTAGATGCGGCGTATGATCGGGCTTTAGAGTTCGGGTTACATCTAATCTACAGTTCTAAATGGACTATAAGTAATGGCGAAAGTTTTTTATCAGATGCATGCAAAAAAGCATGGACTGAAAAAGGTCTTGTTGAAGGTGACCGTTCCGGCAGTGGTACTTTCTATGGAGACTTAACCGACATGGGGGCAGCATACATTCCAGGGAATGTAGCTCTCGAAGAAGGTTCTCCAATGAATGCCTTTGATGGAGGATGGATGCTTGTTACCGGCAATGCAAATGGCGACACAATGTCTGACATTGCTGATATACAGCACGGAAACAAAGCGCTTGGTTCTGAAGTGGTGAGTCGCAAGGGAACGTCCCTCTGGGAACTTCCTGGCGGTACTGCTCCAGATTTATACGGCACTGACTATATGGAAAAAAACTTTTTTAACCCAATGTCGATGCTTCATGCGTTTACGAAAGCTATATCAGCAGCAAATCCACACCTCAAGGACTATTGTGAGCACATTATGTACACTGGCTTTCAGTATCTTCATGAGACAGATCCGTCTAAAAGAGGTACTAAAGACATGCTTGAATTCATTAAAAAGTTCACCTAGATACTTTGTGTCATATTTCAAAAATAAATGCCCCGTTTGAAGTTTCAAACGGGGCATTCTCTCTTGACTGCAAAGGCTATATACGTATAATGGCTCCACTGTCTAAAGAGGCAGTTTTTAGTTACTTTGACAATTCGAGTCAGTGCATACGCAACGCTCTCTCACGAGAATGATGCGCTGATTATATTAGAGTACGTAATGATCACATACAAAAGAGAAGTTCAAAGAAAGTGGAATGAAAAAATGTATTTTCTTTCGTTCCGCCTATTCTTATTTAGAGTTTGATCCTAGCTCAGGGTGAACGCTGGCGGCGTGGATAAGGCATGCAAGTCGAACGGGTTTAGACCCGTGGCAGACGAGGTAGTAACGCGTAGGTACGTACCCCATAGTCAGGGATATGCTGTCGAAAGGCAGTGCAATACCTGATGGTCCCGCAAGGGTAAAGATTTATCGCTATGGGAGCGACCTGCGTAATATCAGCTTGTTGGTAAGGTAATGGCTTACCAAGGCTACGACGTTTAGGGGAGGTGAGAGCCTGACCCCCACCGATGGGACTGAGACACGGCCCATACTCCTACGGGAGGCCGCAGTCGAGAATCTTCCGCAATGGACGAAAGTCTGACGGAGCGACGCCGCGTGGTGGATGAAGCACTTCGGTGCGTAAACACCTTTTATGAGGGATGAAGTTTATTGACAGTACCTCATGAATAAGGGGCTCCTAATTCTGTGCCAGCAGGAGCGGTAATACAGAAGCCTCAAGCGTTACCCGGAATCACTGGGCGTAAAGGGTCCGTAGGTGGTTATATTAGTCTCTCGTTAAATCTATAGGCTCAACCTATAGTCTGCGGGGGAAACGGTATAACTAGAGGATATAAGAGGTTGAGGGAACTCATGGTGTAGGGGTGAAATCCGTTGATATCATGGGGAACACCAAAGGCGAAGGCACTCAACTGGTATATTCCTGACACTGATGGACGAAACCTAGGGTAGCGAATGGGATTAGATACCCCAGTAGTCCTAGGCCTAAACGCTGCTCGCTCGTTTTTGGGAGTATCGACCCTCTCAGAGACTAAGCTAACGCGGTAAGCGAGCCGCCTGGGTAGTACGATCGCAAGGTTAAAACTCAAAGGAATAGACGGGGACTTGCACAAGCGGTGGATCATGCGGCTTAATTCGTCGCTAAGCGAAGAACCTTACCAGGGTTAGAAATCCAGCTGCATACTCTCAGAAACGAGAGTAGCCTTAGAGGGTGCTGGACAGGTGATGCATGGCCGTCGTCAGTTCGTGGTTTGAACTGTTCCCTTAAGTGGGGTAACGAACGCAACCCTCGTTGCCTGTTATAAGTGTCAGGCGAGACTGCTCCCTCACGGGAGAGGAAGGTGGGGATGACGCCAGGTCAGCATGTCCCTAGATACCCTGGGCTGCACGCGTGATACAATGGTTGGTACAATGAGTCGCAATGGGGTAACCCGGAGCAAATCTATAAAACCAATCTCAATCCGGATTGAGGTCTGAAACTCGACCTCATGAAGTTGGAATCGCTAGTAATCGTGGGTCAGCAACACCACGGTGAATACGTTCTCAAGTCTTGTACTCACCGCCCGTCAANTCAAGGGANNNGGGNGTGCCCGANGTCTCNNNNTTNNNNGGNCCTANGGNAANNTCNNTNACANGGANTAAGTCGTAACAAGGCACGGCTAGCGGAAGCTGGTCGTGGATCAATTCCAAATGGATTCTCGTACAATGTACGAGGTTATGGCGATNGCACATTTATGTGTAGGGAAATGGCATTCATCCTTAAATGATGCCCGGCTGCCCATAGTCGGAAATGGGACATTGTGTTGTGGAATTCGCAACATAATGCGAATAGGCGGAACGAAAGAGGATATATTTCGTACTCTATATACTGCGTTGCGCAGAATACACCCCGAAAGGGGTATTTTTTGTATTTGTTGCTAACTGTTTTGTTGTTTTGATTATTCTGATAATCGCTATTGGTTTCGCTATAAATCACTATTTTTTTTAATCATTTTAATCATATATATAAAAACATGAAGCCCGGTGCAATGCACGTGGGCTTCATTTTATTTGTGTTGTAACAACTTATTACCAACGTTTTGCTTTGTAAACTATTTCCTGAACTCTTTCAGTTCGAGTCCTGCGTCTTGCTAACCTAGTGCCTGCTGTAGGTTTTAAGTTAGCATCAGCACAAGAGTGTGGTCTATGAGCTTGTCGGTATTGGTTTCTTTTAGGCAATGGTTCCTCCTGTTTTTACCCTTCTTCAAGGTAGCATATAACCTTAAAATAATGCAAGATATAGATATGAATCCGTTTACAGGAAAGAAAATAACTCTTATGGGGCTTGGCTTGCTCGGGCGTGGTGTTGGTGATGCTGCGTATATGGCAGAGATGGGTGCAGACCTCCTCGTTACAGACCTTAAAGATAAAGAAGTACTTTCTGTATCTATCGAGAAGCTGCAAGATTTTACAAATATTACCTATGTCCTTGGAGAACACCGACTTCAAGATTTTGAAGATAGAGATTTAATTATAAAAGGAAATGGTGTTCCATTGAATAATAAATATATTCAGCATGCAGAAGATTCTGGTGTAGAGGTGGCAATGAGTGGAGCACTCTTCCATGAGCTCAGCGGCCTATCTATGATTGGTATTACAGGCACAAGAGGGAAGACTACTGTTACGCATCTTATACATCATGTACTGCAGAACTCTTTATTGGGGGGAAACATCCGAGGCATTTCAAACCTGCAGCTACTCAAAGAGACTGAAGGAAAAGATGTGGCAGTATTTGAATTAGACTCATGGCAGTTACAAGGTTTTGGAGATAAAAAAATAAGTCCTCAGATTTCAGTGTTTACAAATTTTATGGAGGACCATCTTGATTATTATGGAGGAGATATGGATGTGTATTTTGCAGATAAGGCTAATATCTTTTTACATCAAAAAGAAGGCAACATACTTGTTATTGGGGAAGATGTAGAAGAGAGGGTAAAGGCGCATACTTCAAATTACATTGTTGCGCGTAGTGGAGACGTAGACAGTGCATGGCATCCAGCATTGTTGGGCGAGCATAATAAAAAGAACGTTGCATGTGCGTATCACGCGCTCAAGGCATATGGAATTTCAAATGATGATATTAAAAAAGGGTTTGAAACATTTTCTAGCGTAGAGGGGAGGTTAGAACATATTGGAGAGGTAGATGGTGTGACCGTGTTTAATGATTCAACATCTACAACGCCAGCTGCAGCTCTCGCTGGTATTGCAGCAGTACAAAGTTTGGGAAGTGTTGTTATTATCACAGGAGGAACAGATAAGAAGATTCCACTCGATGGTTTCAATGATGCGCTTGATAGCGTAAAGCATGTGGTGCTTCTCGCAGGATCTGGTACTGAAAGGTTAGAAAGAGAAGAGGCGGCTCATGATTCGTTAGCTCCTGCGGTTTCTGAAGCATTTGAGCATACCGAAAAGGGTGATGTAATTTTGTTTAGTCCAGGGTTTACATCATTCGGTATGTTTACCAATGAATACGATAGGAATGATCAGTTTGTGAAGCTTGTACGCGAGCGTGCAAATAAATAATCAAAAAGGCGATCATTGCTGATCGCCGCTTTGATGTGCCCGTTAACAACACGAAGTAAACTCCTTATTGAATGAATCTTGCGATTCACGGGCACATACGTAGAATATCAGCTCTTGTTAATAAAATCAACATGATTTTAGGATATCTTTGTATTCGTTGCTGTATAAGTGCATATTTGCTAGTATGCCAGCTACATTAGGCGCGCATAGCTCAGTTGGTTTAGAGCATTCGACTGATACTCGAAAGGTCCTAGGTTCAAATCCTAGTGCGCGCACAGATAAGAGTTTGTTGCATATAAAAAAGACCTTATAGATGCTGTGCATCTATAAGGTCTTTGGGCAGGGCAATGGTTGTCGCCCTGTCAGGATATGGAACAGTCAGCATATTGCTGCATTCCCATTTTTATGAATTTCTTCCACTCTTTTGCGAGTGAAATCCCCACAGTTTGGATGCTTCAAAACACCATGTGGGTTTTGAGTGACAACCCCAAGCTCTACAAGCTCCCGATCAGTGAGGGCTATATTTTGCAAGAGTGCGTCTGGTCCAATATCTGCTAAATCTATGCAGTTCACGTATAAAGGCTTGATTGCCCCCCATACTTTTGAGTTTTTGATTAGATAAACCCTTGTCCATTGGACAATTTGAGGTCTATCTTCTTCATTCCACAGTGCAATTGCTTCTGCGTCTGTGGAAACATTTTGTGCTGCAAGAAGCCGTTTGTTACGACGCCCTCTTCCTTCTTTAGTCAAATCCATTTTTATGACCCCTTCAAAAATCTTTATACGCACAAGTGTGCGCATTTCCTAATATCTATAATGACACATTATAATGTGAAGGTCAATTAGGTAGACTATTTAGACTCTCTATACGGGGGTAATTTTTACTATATAATACGTATCTATATGAGTATTCTTGAAGCAGGGCGTATACATTGTATCGGTATGGGTGGAGCAGGAGTTTCAGCGCTCGCTGGTCTTTTGCTTGGACTTGGAAAGGAAGTGAGTGGGACAGAAGATAATGAAAGTAAAAGGACGCTAGATCCTCTTAGGGCAAAGGGAGTGTCTATTATTTCTGAAAAAGAAACATTACCAGACGTTGATATTTTTATATATAGCGACGCATGGAAAGAAAAGCACCCAGAAGTTTTACGTGCCGCAATTGCAACAAACCTTCCCACGTATTCATATTTTGAAGCATTAGGTGAAGTTTCAAAAGAATATACCACCATTGCAGTTGCAGGGACTCACGGAAAGACAACGGTTACGGCAATGCTTGCACGAATGCTCGAAGGTATTGATCCCACCGTTATTGTGGGGAGCATTATGAGAGACACTGATACCAATGTGCGTATTGGTGAGAGTAAGTATCTTTTGGTAGAGGCGTGTGAGTACAATGACCATTTTCTTAATTTGTCTCCCTCAATACTCGCTATTACAAATATAGAGCTAGATCATACAGATTACTTTAAAGATGTTGACCAGCTTGTTGATTCATATATACAACTTGTACAAAAAATTCCTGAGGATGGAGTGCTGGTTATAAATACAAAAGGGAAGTATGAGAAAGAAGTAATTACACATGCTACGTGTAAAGTATTGGATTATATGGATGCAGAGGTGCCAACGCTTCTCATCCCAGGAGATTTTAATATTGAAAATGCAAAAGTTGCCATGTCTGTAGCAAATACTGTTGAGGAGAATGATGCAGTGTATAGAGAAGCACTAGAAACATTCCCAGGTACGTGGAGACGCTTTGAGTTCAAAGGAAAGACGCACAATGGAGCATTGGTGTATGACGACTATGCCCATCATCCAACAGCAGTAGAAAAAACAATTATTGCTATTAAAAAGCATTTTCCGAGTAAAAAGATTGTTGTGGCATTCCACCCTCATTTATATTCCAGGACTCGTGATTTTATGGATGGATTTGCTACTGCGCTGGCACTTGCTGATATTGCGTATGTCGCTCCTATATTTGCCGCACGAGAAGAGTTTGATGGTGTTACCACCAATGACGCGCTTGTTGCAAAGGTGAATGAGGCTGGAGGGGAAGCACACAGCATTTCTACAAAAGAAGATTTACAAGAAATTATTGAAGGTTTAGATGAGAATGTAATCTTTTTCACCATGGGAGCAGGGGATATATATCTTTGGATTCCTGAGTATGTATCCACGAATTTTGGGTAAGATTCCTCTGTAGAGCAGAATAAAAGGTACACTGTACGTAATGAGACAAATACAGTTATTGGCAATTGCTACGTTCCTAAGCATTCTTGTTGGGGGTGGAATATACTTACTGGTAGAAAAGGGAGATATTCCTATAACTGATTCTGCGTATTCTCCTACATTTCGTACGCTTGATATCAGCACACAAGGTCCTGTAGATGTGCTTGTACAGAGAAAGAATTACATCTTTAGGGAAGAAGATGAGTATCTTGCATTTTGGGAGCTATTACATGGGAATGACCCTGGAGCACGAAGGGCTCCTCTTGTTAGTTTTGCGCGTGAAAGTGTTATTGCGGTAATGGGAGGAGTTCACAGGTCAGGTGGGTACGACATTATTATAGAAAACATTTCTGAAACACCAGATGAGCGTCTTATAGAAATACTTATTACATCTCCGTCTTCAGAGTGTTCTGTTGCTAGTGTCCTTACTAATCCATATCACATGATTGTGCTTAAAAAAACAGATAAATCGTTACGGGCTGTTGATCGTACAGAAGTGTACTCCTGCGAAGAATAGGTGTAGTGTAGCGACATGGGAACGCTCTATGTGGTGGCAACACCAATTGGAAATTTAGGAGACATGACTCAACGTGCTGTTGAGGTATTATCTGGCGTAACTGTTATTGCAGCAGAAGATACTCGCGTTACGCGCAAGCTATTACAAAAGTATGAAATTACTACTCCATCAATTTCATACCATGCGCAGAGTAATAGTTCAGTGCTCAAAGGTATTGTTGAACAATTAAAGAGAGGGGATGACATCGCACTTGTTACCGATGCAGGTACTCCAGGCATTTCAGATCCGGGGAGTGAGTTGGTGCACCACGCTCGTAAAGCTGGAATTTCTATTGTTGCAGTACCAGGAGCGAGCGCTCTTACCGCAGCACTTTCTATTGCAGGCATTCCAACAAACGAATTTATATTTTTAGGATTCCTTCCACACAAGAAGGGAAGGCAGACACTGTTTGCAGAGATTGCGGCATCAAAGCGTACTATGGTTTTTTATGAATCACCACATAGGATTATGAAGACGCTTACGTCTTTGTCTGAAGTTTTAGATACACAGAAGGTCACGATATTTAGAGAGCTTACAAAAATGCATGAGGAGGTTGTGCAGGGCAGTGCTATAGAGGTATTAGAGTATTTTATAGAGAACACAGAGCATGTTCGGGGGGAGTTTGTTGTAGCGGTGTCTGTTAAATAGTATAGTAGGGACAAATGTATAGAACATTACTCATCATATTTGCGGCAGGAATTATACTCATCCCATTTACTGGTATTCCAGGTGGTGTTGAAGATGTGCTTATGCAGATTTTTGCAGCGGTAGTTTTGGTATTAATTATCCTCCTTCCAAAGCCTGAGACAAAGAAAGATGTAGCAGAAGAGTCTTATGAGCTTTAAGATTGGAGCGGTATTTGCCGGTGTGTTTCTTGGCGGCGTATTAGTTATTCTTCCAACAAATAATTTCTCTTTTATGGGAGATTCTGATGTTGTGGTTAATTCAGTCGAGGAGCAACAAGAAAAAGTTCCGCACCTTGCAACTCCACATGCGGTGAAAGCTGTGTACATGAGTGCCTGTGCTGCAAGTTCTCAGAGTTTTCGAGATCATTTTATGATGTTGTTTGCAGACACAGAATTAAATACCGTTATTATTGATGTAAAAGACTTTAGTGGGACTATCGCCTTTGAAGCAAAAGATGCACGCCTTGTGCAAGATGATGCTACAGGGTGTTTTGTGAGAGACATGAAAGAGTTACTCGCAACATTCCACGAGGCAGGAGTGTATACCATTGCGCGCATTACCGTATTCCAAGATCCATACTATGCACCAAAGCATCCAGAGTTAGCCGTACAGAAGGAGAGTGATAAGAGTGTGTGGACTGATTACAAGGGACTTAGCTTTATAGATGTTGGCGCACGAGAGTATTGGGACTATATTGTGCAGCTAGGGAATGAATCCTATGCAATAGGGTTTGATGAGCTTAATTTTGATTATATTCGGTATCCGTCCGATGGAGACATGAGAGACATTTATTACCCTGTTACAGAGGCTGCTGTACTTGCAGATACTCGGTATGGGAAAGCAGTTGAGCTAAAGAAGTTTTTTGCATATCTTGATGCAGGGTTAGATGAAGAGATTGTTACGTCAGCAGATCTCTTTGGAATGGTTACGACAAACACTGATGATTTAAATATTGGACAGGTTATGGAGTATGCGCTTCCGCATTTTGATTACATTGCTCCTATGACGTACCCGTCACATTATCCAAGTGGATTCTTTGGGATTAGTAATCCAAATGAGCAGGTATACAATGTTATGAAAATATCTCTTGATGAGGCGGTTAAGAGGTTGTTGGCTGTTAGTACAGTAGTTCCTCTTGAAGGCGTTATTGCCATTGCATCTTCTTCTCCTGCATTGTATCCAAAAGACGTTCAAAATATAGCTCAAATTCGTCCGTGGGTGCAGGATTTTGATTATGGAGGAAATTATGGCCCGGTTGAGGTTCGTGCACAAATTCAGGCCATATATGATTCAGGACTAAATTCATGGATGCTGTGGGATCCAAGTAATAGATATACGAAGGAGGCGTTGTTGGCAGCAGGGGAGTAGGTGGTAATAAGTTACGTAGATTTTTGTACACCTCTTGTATACTAGGAGTATGGAAGACCTTGATAAGGTTACGTACTTTGCTGCTGCTGATGCACGAGGAAAAAATACACCCTTCGGTATACGAAAGGGTGATCGTGAGCGGCACATGTATATTATTGGAAAGACCGGGATGGGTAAAAGTACTCTTCTGGAGAATTTAGCTATTCAAGATATAAATAATGGAGAAGGTCTAGCCTTTATTGATCCTCACGGCTCTACCGCTGAGACATTATTAGATTATATTCCTGAGCACCGTATAAAGGATG
The DNA here is from genome assembly GCA_002400985.2 of Candidatus Wolfebacteria bacterium. Taxonomy (GTDB): domain Bacteria; phylum Patescibacteriota; class Minisyncoccia; order Phycocordibacterales; family Phycocordibacteraceae; genus Minusculum. Next base: position 28,132 of record NVRX02000004.1, on the reverse strand, counting down.
TGGTGTACTTTGCGCCGTTTGATTTAGACAATCCTATTGCGTTTAATGTTATGGAGGATGTGGGGTATGACAAGAGACACCTTGTGGTTAGTGGGCTTATGTCTACATTTAAAAAGATTTGGGTAGATGCATGGAGTGCACGTATGGAGTATATCCTTACCAATACACTGTTGGCTCTCTTGGAGTATCCAGGATCAACACTTCTTGGGGTAAACAGAATGTATACCGACAATGATTACAGAAAGGCTGTTGTTGAAAATATTAAGGACCCTGTGGTAAAAGATTTTTGGATAAAGGAGTATGCGGGGTATACCGATAGATTTACAAAAGAAGCTACACCGGCTATTCAAAATAAGATAGGACAGTTTACAAATAACCCGGTTATTAGAAATATTATTGGACAGCCAAAGTCATCGTTTGATATTAGAGAGTTGATGGATAATAAAAAGATTCTTATTATCAATCTTTCAAAAGGTCAGGTAGGGGATACCAATGCACAGCTTTTGGGGTCAATGATTACAACGCGCTTGTATCTCGCAGCTATGAGTAGGGCAGATCTGAGGAAGGCAGAGTTACAAAAACTCCCTGCGTTTTATTTCTATGTAGATGAGTTCCAAAACTTTGCGAATGAAACGTTTGCGGAGATTTTGTCTGAGGCACGGAAATATAAGCTCAATCTTATTATTGCGCATCAGTATATTGAACAAATGGAAGAGGAGGTAAAGAATGCGGTGTTTGGAAACGTGGGGACCACAGTATCTTTTAGGGTGGGACCATTTGATGCTGAAGTATTAGAAACAGTCTTCACTCCCAATTTTACAAAAGAAGACTTGGTGAATTTAGGGCAGTATCAAATTTATCTTACACTTATGATTAATGGTGTAGGATCACAGCCATTTTCAGCCGTTACGATTCCTCCTATAGAAGCTCCAGATATTTCATACAGAGAAGATGTTATTGAGAATTCAAAAAAGGCCTACGGATCTCCTCGTGCAGGAGTTGAAAAAGTAATATTTGAAAGCCTTTCTTCAGTTCATGGGAAAAAAGATGAAAAGAAAAAGGTTGTTAACAAAAAGAATACTAGTACACAGAAGAAGTTTGTAAAAAAAGTTGATACAAAGAAAAGCGAAAAAAGTTTGAAAGACTTACGAGAAACTCTTGCAAAGGTTGCCGCAAAGGATAGTAAAGATACAAATAGTAATAAAAAAGCTCGTCCGCAGGATATGAGCCCTTTAAAGGATGCGTTGAGTAAAGCCGGCGTAAAGAAAGAAGAGAAGGTGGTGGCACATACCAATGAAGTTCCAGAAGAGGTGCTAAAGCAGATTATTGCTGATGATTCGTAGTAGATATTGACTTTTGTGCAAAAGTATGGTATTATCTATGTTAGATTAGAAACAATCACCTGTCGTGATTGTAAATTTCCTTGGAGGAAAAAATGAAATTCTTTTTAAAAACAATAATGTTTATTGTAATAGCTGCAGTAGGCTTTGGTATTGCCAGTATTGTCACCAAGATAGGTGGACATACTGGATATATTATAGGTTTTGCTGTTCTTGTTGTTGTTGTACCAGCAGCGTTAAGTACGCTGGTCGCTATCGACTCTATCGACTAACACAACAATGCACTACAATACACTTAACGAAAGCTCATCCTTTTTTGAATGGGCTTTTTGTATGGGATGGTTGTGACGGTGTTTGTCTCTTGTATAATAAATATAATAGTAAGTTTTTCATGATTTATAAAGCCTTATTTCTCATACTGTTTCTTCTTCCGCATATTACTTTGGCGGAAGTATACATAAGTGAGATTGCATGGATGGGGAATACAGAGAGTGCAAACTATGAGTGGATTGAATTATATAGTTCAGAGAATGTTTCTTTGGATGGCTGGAGTCTTTCAGCACTTGATGGAGTTCCAAGTATTTCTTTGGATGGCTTTATACAGGGAGTCTTTGTATTAGAGAGAAATGAATTTGCAGTACCAGGTACTGCAGATCTTTTATATACAGGAGCACTTGAAAATGGAGGAGAGGTATTAATTTTAAGTAATGCAGAGGGTATTGAAATTGATAGGGTGGATGGAGCATTTGCTTGGAAAAGTATCGGTGGAGATAATGAAAGCAAGGAGACCGCACAATATGTAAATGGTGTGTGGAAGACTGAAGTTGCTACGCCAGGTGTTGTTGAAAGCGTTGTAATTGTTGAAAATGCTGTTGCTACACAGAGTGTAATAGTGCATGTGCGACCAACACTTACATTAGATGTTGCTGATGTTGGAAGTGTTGTAGCTGGGAATGAGATTCTATTTTCTGCAAACGTTGGAAACACTGAGGGTACAGAGTTTAGCGGTGCAATTGTGTCATGGAATTTTGGGGATGGAGCGCGTGTGCAGGGGAGCAAGATATATCACAAGTATGAGTATCCAGGTACGTATGTTGTGTGGGTACACACTATATACGGAAGAGAAGAAGTTTCTAAAAAGATAATGGTGGAGGTGCGCTCTTCAAATGTTGAATTTACATTTTTGGATGAAAAGTCTGTTCGTGTTGAAAATATAGATACAGAAGAGCTCGATGTTTCAAGGTGGAGAATTGTAGATGGAGAAAGTGTATTTATCTTTCCAGAAAATACATACATTATTGCGGGAGGTTCATTGGTACTATCACACAATGTTACAGGGTTTATCTTTTCAAAAGATGTCTTACTCACATATTCAGACGGAGAAGAGGTTGAAAGTGTGATTGTGGAAGAAAATGTTTCTGTTCAGTACGTGCCGGCATATGTAGAAAAGGAGGTTAAGGTACTTGAGGAAGTTATTGTTCCAATACAGCCTGCGGCTGCAGTTGTTGCAGGCAGTAGCACCGACAAGAGTGTCTCAGTGTGGATATATGCGTGGCTAGTGCTTGTATTGCTTGTTGGTGGTAGTATCGTATATATTCGTAGATATGTCTAAATTAGCGCTAGTTACAGGAGGAGCAGGGTTTATTGGTTCACATTTATGTGAGCGACTTGTTTCTGATGGATATACAGTAATTTCACTTGATAATTACTTTACGGGCTCTAAAGACAATCATGTGGATGGTGTGGAATATAGAGAGGGCCATACGAAAGATATTGCTGGCCATGTATCTGAGACTCCAGATATACTTTTTCACTTAGGAGAGTATTCAAGAGTCCTTACGTCTTTTGATGATGTAGAAAAGGTGTGGGATTTAAATGTGCGAGGAACTGCAAGTGTTCTTAATTTTTGTAAAGATAAGAAAGTTCGACTTATATATGCGGGATCAAGTACAAAGTTTGGAGAGTTTGATGATGCTAATGATGGAGAAAATCAATCACCATATGCATATTTTAAAACAACAAACACCCAGTTGGTAAATAACTATGGAAAATGGTTTGGTTTAGAGTATGCAATTACATATTTTTATAATGTATATGGTCCGCGGGAGCGTGCAGGTGCATACGGTACAGTTATAGAGATTTTCAGGCAAAAGATGTTGAACAAGGAGGCATTGCAGGTATTTGGCACAGGAGAGCAGAGACGTGCATTTACGCATGTAAAAGACACGGTAGATGGCCTTGTGCTTGTTGGCGAAAAAGGATCAGGAGATGGGCACTGCATTAGTGCAAAGAAAGAATATTCTATTTTGAAAATAGCAAAGGCTTTTGGGGGAGATATAGAAATGAAAGACGCACTTCCGGGCGACAGAAACAGATCAAAGTGTAATTTTGAAAAAATGAAAGCACTTGGTTGGAAAGCATCGCGTGATGTATTGGAGTACATAAAAAATTCCCATGGATAAAAAGAAAATACTTATATTTTCAATGAGCTACTATCCAAAGTTTATTGGAGGTGCAGAAGTTGCGATAAAAGAAATAACAGATCGTATTTCAGATATTGAGTTCCACATGGTTACACTTCGGTTCGATTCTACACTCCCAAAAGAAGAGAAGATTGGAAATGTTATAGTGCATCGAATTGGGTTTGCAAAAAAGAATCCAATCTCAAATGATTTAAAAAAGTTTCCATTACATTTTAATAAACATTTGTATCAGTTCCTGGCTTTCTTTAAAGCAAAGAAATTACATAAGAAATATAATTTTGATGCCACATGGGCAATGATGGCGCACTCCGCAGGTATTCCAGCAGGAATGTTTAAGAAAAAGTACTCAAAAGTTCCGTACATGCTTACGCTTCAAGAAGGGGATCCTACAGAAGAGATTGAAGTACTTATGAAGAAAGTGTGGGGATTATTTACTCAAGCATTTACAAGGGCCGATTATCTACAAGCAATCTCTACGTTTCTTATGAATTGGGGGAAGAGTATGGGATTTTCAGGAGAGGCTGTACTTATTCCAAATGGTGTAGATATTGCGCGCTTCACTAGTGAAGTTTCGAGAGAACATATTGCACAAGTTTGTAAGAATATAGGGAAAAAAGATGGAGAAGTATGGCTTATTACCACATCAAGGCTTGTGCATAAAAATGCAATAGATGATGTCATTCGTGCATTAGAGTTTTTGCCGAGTCATATACACTTTCTTATTCTTGGTGATGGTCCGGATAAAGAAATGTTAGAAAACCTTGCAAAAGATACAGGTATGTCAGGCAGGGTTCATTTCTATGGGTTTGTAGATCATTCTGAAATCCCTGCATTTTATAAAGCCTGTGACATATTCATTAGACCTTCCCGATCTGAAGGTATGGGAAATTCATTTATTGAAGCAATGGCTGCAGAGTTGCCCGTTATTGCAACGCGAGAAGGAGGGATTGCAGATTTTCTTTTTGATAAAAAAACCGGCTGGGCCGTATCCAAAGACTCTCCAAAGCAAATTGTTACTGCGGTAGAAGATATTTTAGAGGGTGCAGATGGTGTAGATACTATAGTTCAAACCGCAAAGGAAATGGTTATTAAAAAATATGATTGGGACATCGTGGTGAAAGAGATGAAGGTACTCTTCGACAAGGTGCTTACAAAGTATTAGAATAGCCATATATGAAGATTCTTGTGGCTACAGGGCTATATCCACCAGAGGGTGGAGGTCCGGCTACATATGCCAAAGTATTATTTGATGAATTACCAAAGGAGGGAATTGAAACTGTCATCCTTCCGTTTTCTCGTGTGCGGAAGTATATTCCAGGAGTACGACATATTGTGTACTTCTTTCTTTGTTTAAAGCTTTCAAAGGGTGTAGATATTATATATGCGCTTGACCCTGTGTCTGTGGGGCTTCCTGCATCTATTGCTGCCTTTTTTAGTAAGAAAAAGTTTGCAGTTAAGATTGTGGGAGATTATGCGTGGGAGCAGGGGATGCAGCGTTTTGGGGCTACAGAGCTGCTAGACGATTTTCTAAAAGAAGAATCGTATTCATTTTTCGTGCAAATCTTACGGAATGTAGAAACATTTGTCGCCACACGTGCAGATAGGGTTGTTGTGCCGAGTGAGTATTTAAAACGTGTGATTATATCATGGGGTGTAGATAAAAATACAATATCAGTTATTTATAATGCTGCACCAAGTGTAGAAGGTGTTGGGAATAAAAATGTATTACGTGGATTGCTCAAGTATCATGGGAAATACGTCATTACTATTGCTCGTCTTGTGCCATGTAAGGGTATTACAGAGGTTATTGATGCCATATCTGACATGGAGAAAACAGGTCTTGATGTACAGCTTCTTGTTGTTGGAGAAGGTCCAGAGAGGGAAAGGTTAGAGAAGTATTCAGAAGGGAAGAAAGTTACCTTTGCAGGGAGGTTAGATCATGATATTACGCTTGCGTACCTCAAGGCTGCAGATGTGCTTGTGCTCAATAGTGGGTACGAAGGGTTTAGCCATTTATTATTGGAAGCCCAGGCAGTAGGTACTCCTACTGTTGCAAGTAATGTAGGGGGAAATCCAGAGCTTATTACTCACGGAAAAAATGGTTTACTTGTAAAATACAAAGACACTAAGGCAATTACCAAAGCAATTACGCGCGCCCTTACCGATGAATCATTTAGGAGGAGTGCGAAAGATATAGGACGCAGAAGGGCTGCAAAGTTTTCAAAAGAAAGAATGCTTAGAGAAACAAAGGAACTACTTGAATCACTATGAATACATTAATGCTCTCAACAGATAAGAATGCACTAAACGCCGGAAGCGAAGTCCGTTTGCGGTTTATAGAATACGGTAAGCATTTTGATGCATTACACATTCTCGTTTTAAATACAGGGGAAGGGGATTCAAAAGAAGAAATTGCAAAAGGTGTGTGGTTATATTCAACACGCTCTCTTATGAAGGCGCTTATTCCTCTCGATGCATTGAAGATTGGTACGCGTATTGCAAAATCTGAAGATATTGCTGTTGTTACCACACAAGACCCATTTGAAGTTGGAGAAATTGGCGCTCGTATTGCGAGCAAGGTTGGAGCAAAACTTCATGTGCAGGTACATACTGATCCCACAAGTCCTTGGTTTACAAAAGGAAATACAAAAAATATTGCTCGTGTTGCTTTGATGTCTCGCGTATTGAAAAAAGCAGATGGTGTACGTGTGGTTAGCGAGCGTGTTAAAAAAGGTTTGAAATTAAAGTTTCCAGATATTGCCCCCATGTCAGTACTTCCTATTGTGCACGGTCTTTCTGCAATACAGCCAGAAGAAGGGAAGTCACGTTTTCCTTTTACCATACTCTGTATGGGAAGGTTAGAAAAAGAAAAGCACTGGCATGTTGCTGTTGATGTTCTTGTAGAAGCACAGAAGAGTTTTCCAGGAGCCGGCATTGTGTTCGTGGGAGATGGAAGTGAGAGGAGAAAGTTAGAGAGTTATGCAAAGAGCAAAGAATTAAAAGATTCTGTGTACTTTGCAGGGTGGAGCATGAAGCCGCATGAGTGGTTTGGGAAAGCTCATGTACTTTTGCATACGGGTGCGTATGAGGGGTATGGCAGAGTTCTTCTTGAGGCCGCTCTTGCGAAGCTGCCTATTGTTAGTACAGATGTGGGAGTAGTTGGGGAGGTGTTTCGTTTAGGGCAAGATATTTTTGCGTGTCCGGTAGATGATGTTCTCTGTCTTTCTACAGGAGTGCGGAAGCTTATAAATGACACGTATCTTAGAGAAACTATGCCACGACAAGCATATGATCAAGCCCTTGCTCATATTGCAAAATATCAGAATTCTGCGGAGTTGTTTGCAAGGGATGTAATAAGGGTTGACAAATAGTATTAAATGTGATACTTTTTGTGGCGGATGAGCATTTTGCTCAACCTACGTCCGGGGAAATCGGACACGAAAGGAAGTATTTATGGAAAATTTTATTGGGGAGATCCTTATGGGTCTTCAAGAGCTTGGGGCTTCAAGCCCACTTGGTCTACTGATCTTATTAGCTATTTTTGCACTTTTGGCTTTTGCTGTTTTCAGTGTAGTGTTTGAATTTTTATCTTTTGTATGGAAATCTTCATACAGTTTTGCTTCAGGTCTGTTTGGCCGCAAGCAAAAAAATAAGCATAAAAAAACCCACATTACAAATGGGAAACAAAAAAGAAACAAAAGAAACAACCGTGGTCATGGAAAAAATGGCCGCCGCAGAAACCGCAAAAGAAATTACAGAAAAACATAAAAAATTTTATGATGTAACTTCAGTTCAAAGGGGTTACCTTAGGGTGATCCCTTTTTAATATAAAAATGGTATCGTGATGGCGTATGAAGCTTCTAATTGTCACACAGGTAGTAGATAAAAATCATCCAATACTTGGATTTTTTCATAGGTGGATTGTTGAGTTTTCAAAGCATGTAGATCAGTTGCACGTTATTGCTTTGCAGGTAGGGGAATATGATTTTTCAGATAATGTATCAGTACACTCACTTGGGAAAGAAGATGGTGTTGGGAGGCTTGAGTATTTAAGGAGGTTTTATTCATACGTGTGGAAGTACAAAAAGGAATATGATTCTGTGTTTGTGCATATGAATCAAATATATGTGTTGCTGGGCGGTGTTTTTTGGAAGATTTTCCATAAAAAAATACTGCTCTGGTATATGCACAGGTCAGTTACTTCATCACTAAGACTCGCGCACGTGATGGTTGATGGGATCGTGTCTGCGTCAGAGGAAAGTTTTCGTATTAAAAGTAAGAAACTATATATTGTTGGTCACGGGATAGACACAGATCTTTTTGCTTTAGCACCAAAAGAAGAAAGCAGAGTACTTAAAGTTTTGTCTGTTGGGCGTATTGCCCCGGTAAAACAAATTGAAATTTTAATTGCGGCAGTTTTAAATTGTAAAAACTCAGAACTTTCAGTTATTGGTGCAGCTATCACAAAGGCTGATATTGTATATCAAGAAAGTTTGCAAAAAGAATTTAATTCAAAAGTTTCTTTTTTGGGAGCAAAAACACAGGGAGAGCTTCCTAATTTTTACCAGGAATCAAATGTTTTCGTGAACACAAGTAATACAGGAAGCATTGATAAAGTCGTCCTTGAAGCAATGAGTACAGGTACTCTTGTTATCTCGACTAATGAGGCATTTAAGGATATATTTTCTACACTTCCTTATTCTGCTTATGTAGAAGAACATGATGTTTTGAAATTAACTGAAGTTCTAGATACAATAAAAGAAATGCCGCATATGGAGAGAGAAAGCCTTGGGGCACAATTGCGAAATCAGGTTGTAAAAGACCATTCACTTTCAAAACTTATTCCAAAAATTTTAGCACTATATGAAAAGTAATAGCGTACGAAGTCACTATAATAATGATGTGGAAACGCGAGCTGGAAACGCGTATGAATTTGATAGGTGGCACAAGGACCCCGTCTCACAGGCTGGCTACGATATGACAAAAATAGGAATCAAAAGATCTTTGAAAGGTCTTGATTCAAAGAATTGTTTTGAGCTTGGGCCAGGGGCTGGTACTTGGACAAAAGTTTTATGTGCAGAATTTCCATCTATACATATTGATGCCTTTGATATTTCTTCACACATGCTAAAGATGGCAAAGGAAAACATTGAGAATTGTGATGTAAGTTTTATTGAAGGGGATTTTGATTCCTATGATGGGGATGAGGGCGTATATGATCTTTTCTTCTCTTCTCGAGTTTTCGAATATCTTCCAAACCAAAAAAAGGCATTAGGCATTATTGCAAAAATTCTTTCACCTGGAGGAGAAGGGATTATTAGTACAAAGTTTCCAAGAGGGGACATTTCTTCTGATCTTCACAAAGGTAGAATTCATCCTAAAGTTTTCAAAAAATTGTTAAAAAATACAGAACTTGATGTTGTCTCTATATGTCCACTTACTGTAACTGTGCCATTTTTCAAATCTTCTAAATTAAATAAATTAGCTTTCTTTCTGCTTGCACAAATACCCTTTTCTTTTGTACATTCACTTTTTTGTGAATCATATATCATTCGGTTTAAAAAATTATGATTATTGAGATTTTTGGTTTACCTGCAGTAGGGAAAACAACATGTGCAGACATTTTGTGCGCAAAAGATGAGTATGAAAGACCTGTTCTTAATACAAAATTTGTAATCCTGCAGTATGCGTTGATTTTTTGGTTTAAGTATCCAATTTTTACCTTCAAAATATTTTTACTTATAGCAAAGCATTCAAAGGGCAGAATGTATACAAAGTTCGTCAATGGACTTGGAGTACGTCTTGCTCGCTATACGGTGCCCGTTGTGGGCACAAGAGTTATTGATGAGGGACTCCTTCAAAACATCATGAATCTATCTGATGAACCACTTTCCAAAAAGGAAATAGAATCCCTTTTTTATAGTATGCCAAAGATTACAGACATTTATTTTCATATTGTTGTACCCAGATCTACCCAAGAAGAATATGCAAGAAAGCGCGGGAGGGTTTTTTCACGGACAAAATCTAAAGAAGAAGACGAACAGCTTTTAAACGTTTCTGCTTTACATGAGAAGATTTTGTCTAAATTATTAAAAGAGAGTAACTATAATGTACACACAGGTTCCTGTGAGACAATAAAAATATGATTCGTGGCTATACAAAAATAATACTACTTTGGCTTACACGCGTGTTTGTTGGGGAGAAGCCACATGTTTCAGTGCTTATGTACCATTCAGTTTCTGGAGGAGCTACGAAATATGATGTGCCTCTTCCTTTATTTGAGAGGCAGATAGAATTTCTTATCGAACATTATAAAATTATTCATCTAGATGATGTTGTTTCGTATGCAAAAGGAGAAAGAGAGTTAAAAAGAACTGAAATTGCAATTACAATTGACGATGGTTATTTGGATACATATACAAATATTTTTCCAATATTAAAAAAGTACAAAATCCCTGCAGCAGTATTTTTAACTTCAAATCTAGACAAAAAAAATAAACTCTCAAATATTGACCGTTTAAATAAAGAGCAGATAAAAGAAATGCATGATTCAAAGCTTATTTCTTTTGAGGTGCACGGAAGGGATCATTTAAATTTAAAAGATCTTTCACGGGAAAAATTCAAAGAAGAGTTAGGTGGTTGTCGTGAAGATATTATTTCGTATACCGGTAAAATACCCAAGTACGTTGCATATGCTTCTGGTCATAGAAATAAAGAAGTTGAAGATGGGGTAAAGAGCCTCGGTTTTGAGGCTGGGTTTGGCATTACTGAAGGTGTTATAAACAAAGAGGATAATCTCTATCGACTTCGGCGCGTGCAGATAGACAGAACAATGCCTTTTATTCTCTTTGTTTTACGAACAAAGTATGCAATGCAAAGTTATAATAAAATAATCTCATGGTTCCGTGGAAAAAAATAAGTAGAATATTTTATAAATTCTTCCATGGCAAGGAAGTTGTTTCTTCAATTCTATCTAAGGAAGAGTGGGAGGATCAGTATGAAGGTGGAGCCTGGAAAAGGCTTATTACTTTTGTGCAGCCAAATACAGAATATATTGCCGAATATTGCCTCCAGCTTTCAAAAAAAATAAATCAACCTATTTCTGTTGTTGATCTTGGTTGTGGAAATGGGGGCTTAGGAGCAGCTTTTATTAGATTGAAGGTTCCAATATCTTACTATCTTGGTGTCGATATATCAGAAGTAGCTCTTGCATCAGCAAAGAAATCGTTCCCAGTTGGAGAATATAAATGCATTGATTTATCAAAAGAAATACCAAAAGAAGTAAAGAATGCAGATGTTGTGATTTGTAATGAGGTTATTTATTATGTCCCAATAACATCTTTTTTAAAGCGTTTAAAGAAAATGTATGAAGGAAACACAATATTTTCTTATTACAGGTCTTGGAGGTCGCTTTTTATTTATGTTTACATACGTTTGTACTTTGGGAAGATAAAGCGGTATTGTGTAGAAACTGCTGCACAAAAGTGGACCATAGCTATATATGAGCAACAATAAAAAAATATCGTGTTCTGTTGGAGTTTTAACTTATAATGTTGCAAATGAGTTGCCGCGACTTCTTGAGGGATTGAAGGATTTTGATGAAATTATTATTACAGATGGAGGAAGCACAGACGGGACTTTAGAAATTGCTAAAGAATATGGCTGCAAAGTAGTTTCGCAAAGTAATCCAGGAAACCCTATAGAAGATTTTGCAAAAGAGAGAAACATTTCTCTTGATGCAGCAAAGCATGATTGGTTTTTTTATATAGATTCTGATGAGGTTATCTCCAAGGAACTAGTAAATCGTATTCGAAGTATTGTTGAAGATAACAAAGAGAGCTTTTTAATATATAAAGTTCGGTATGTAAAAACGAGTCCAGACCTATCAATAAAATACAGAACATTTAAAGAGTATTATCAAACTAGGTTTTTTAATAAAAAATCAGGAGCTCGTTTTAAGAAAAAAATACACGAAAAAATATTTTTTGATAAAACCATTTTGGTTGGGATTATAAACGAGCCTTGGTATGTTCTTTTAGAAGAGGAGTTAGACTTTAAAGAATATAAAAAGAAAGTTGTATATAGAGTAGATGTAATGGTTAAAGCTCAAAAACAAACTCTCAAAAGGTTTTTAATGCGTGGTGTATATAGCCCTTCTGTAGAGTCATTAAAAACCTTTATAAAAATGGTGTATGTAAGGCTTCGATTTAGGAAAAAGGGTATTCCTGCTCAATACGAGTTAAATCGATTATATTTACAGTGGGTTACATTCAAAACATATTGCAAATATTTTTTTGATAAAGATCTTGCATCTTAAGGTTGGTGTGTTTGTAATACAAAATCAAAGGATATATACTACAAAACAATGAATATTCTAGGCATAAACCAGGTACCAAACATGATTTCTTGGCAGCATGATAGCGCTGCTGCATTAGTTAAAGACGGAAAAATTGTCGCAACAGCAGAGGAAGAACGATTTAACCGTCTTCGACATGCGCGAGGTTATCCAAAGTTAAGTGTGGATTATTGTTTAAAGGAAGGTGGTATAAAGTTTAAAGACGTAGATGTGATCGCTGTGGCCTATGACCCTCTTGCTTTTATTAAAAAAGGGAGAATAAATCTATATCCAACAAATTTGATGAAAGATATTGTTAATTATATTTTCTTCACTCTTTATTTGCGAGGTTTAAAAAAACAGTCTGGGGCAAGGGTTGAGTATGTAGGTCACCATCTTTCACATGCAGCAAGTACGTATCGGTGTTCTGGGTTTAAAGAGGCGAATGTACTCACTATTGATGGTTCTGGGGAGACAGAAAGCTTTGCTTTTTTTGAGGGTAAAGATGGGATTCTGAAAAGAATTTGGGATATTCCACTTGGAGGAATGTTTACAAAAAAGAAATGGAATTCTATTGGTCTCGTATATACACGTGTTACAGGGCTTTTAAGTATGGGTGTACATGGAGAAGGAAAGACAATGGGGTTGGCTAGTTATGGAGAACCAAAATACGATTTTTCTACAATTTTAAATATTCAAAATCACAATAACTATAAAATAGACCGTAGGAATATTGGAAAATTATACGGGCATCTTGCAAGAAATCGAGGAGAAGAAATAACGCAGGATCATAAAGATCTTGCAGCCAGTCTACAGAAAGCGCTTGAAGACTCTGTTGTGAACCTTGCAAAAGAAGCGTACGAAAAGACCGGTATAAGGAATTTCGCTTTAGCTGGAGGTGTTGCATTAAATTGCAATACAAATAGTAGGTTATTGGAGCAAGATTTTTGTGATGATTTATTTATTCAACCTGCTGCACATGATGGAGGTATTGCTCTGGGTGCTGCAATGGAAGTCTCTGCAATGGTTGGTGATAATCCAGACATGACTCTCATTCATGCGTATTGGGGTCCTGGTTTTTCAAATGATGAAATTGAAAAAGTTCTTAAGGAGTCAAAAGTAAATTATAAGTACCATAAAAATATAGAAGAGATTACAGCTAGGTATGTTACCGATGGGAAAATGGTTGGTTGGTTCCAGGGGAGAATGGAGATGGGGCCTAGAGCTCTTGGGAACAGAACAATTCTTGCTGACCCTACAATTAAAGATATTGCAGCCAAGGTAAATGTTGAAATTAAGCACCGGGAGGTTTGGCGTCCATTTGCTCCGTCTGTAGCAGAGGAGTCTGCTACAAAGTTTTTCAAAGGTGTAGACAAAGCAAAAGACAGTCCGTATATGCTTCATACATTCTATTTGCAAGATGACTTTAGGTACACTTTTCCTGCAATTACTCATGTTGATGGAAGTAGTAGGATTCAAACAGTTCGAAAAGAACAAAATGAAAGGTACTACAACCTTCTAAAGGAAATTGAAAAAATTAATGGATATCCAATGACGCTCAACACCTCATTCAATGATAGCGGTGAGCCAATTGTGTGTACTCCACGAGATGCCCTGCGATGCTTCTTTTCAACAGGGTTTGATATTTTGGTAATGGGTAATTATCTCGTTATAAAAAATGGGTAAAAACTTCACAGTTGATTTTGTTGGCGTTGGAACTTCAAGGTCAGGCACTACGTGGATTGCTAAATGCTTACAGGAACACCCAGAAATTTGCACGCCAACGTGGAAAGAGGTTCATTTTTTTGACCATGACCACAATTACAAAAGAGGGTTAGGTTTCTACAAAACTTTCTTTAAAAATTACGAAGATAAGATTACAGGAGAATTTTGTCCAGAATATATTTTTGAGGAAAAAGCCTTGAAAAGAATAAAGGAGGATTATCCAGACACAAAAATCCTTATCTCACTTAGAAATCCAATCGAAAGAGCATTTTCTCATTTTTTGTATGTGAAAAGAAAAAATGTTGGTATTAAAGACTTTGGTGAGCTTTTTACAGAAGATCGTCGACACATTATTGAGCAAAGCGCATATTATAAATATTTACAAAACATTTATAAATATTTTGACAAAGAAAAAGTTTTGATTGTGATTCATGATGACCATAAAAAGGATGCTGAAGCATTCATTCAAAATATTTATAGTTTCCTTGGTGTAAACAACACTTTTGTTCCTGGGTCACTCTTAAGAGAGATAAATAAGTCAAAAAATCTTAATTTTAAATTTAATTGGTTTGAAAAACTTTTTTCTGGTAGATTACGTAAAAAGAAATATTTTTTTTGGAGAGTTCTAATTAAGTTATTAAAATTCTTTAAAATAGCTGATCTGTTAAATTACTTACGTAACGCAAATAGTGCAGGGGATACAAAAGAGGAAAAAGAAGTTTTATTAGAATCTTACAAGAAAAAACTTTGGGAACTGTACAAATGTGACATAGAGAAGCTGGAGATTCTTTTGGGCAGGTCTTTAAATGATTGGAAATATGAATAAAAAAATATTTTTATTATTTCATGGCAGATTCCCAAGCGAGAAGGCAGCTTCTCTTTTTGCAGCAAAAAGTTGTGAATCTTTTTCTAATCTTGGTGCAAAAGTTGTTTTGATTGTACCAAAAAGATTTAAAGCAAAAAAGGAACCTTTTGTAAAGTATTATAATGTTAAAGACAATTTTGAAGTTAAATATGTTCCAACAATAGACCTCTTTAGTTTTTTGGGAAATCTTTCTTTTTACGTAAGTCTTTTTTTCTACTCTCTTTCATCAGTCCTTTTCCTTTTAAGAAATGCAAAAAGAGAAGATATTATATATACAAATGAAACATTACCATTATTGTTTGCTTCACTATTTTTCAAAAATACTCTTTTTGAAGTTCACGACTATCCAGAAAAGAAAAAATGGTTTTATGGAATGCTGTTCTCTAATGTTAGGTGGGTTCTTGTTACAAATAAGTGGAAATTAAAAAAGATTAAAAAAGATTTTCCACAAGTTGCCGGAAAAACTTTTTTAGAGAGAAACGCTGTAGAGATTTCAGAATTTGATATTCCAGAATCAAAAAAAGAAGCTAGGGAAAAGTTAAAATATACTTTCTCAAATAAAAAAAAGATAATTCTATATACAGGACATTTATACGATTGGAAGGGCGTTGATATTCTTGCAGAGGCAGCGAAACAACTTTCTAATACTTTTGAAATTTTATTTGTAGGAGGGACCTCAGATGGAGTTGATTCCTTTAGGTTAAAGTATGGGCATGTGCAAAATATTGTTATCCTTGGTTTTAAACCTCATGCAGAAATACCTCTTTGGCAAAGGTCGTCAGATTTACTTATTTTACCAAATACCGCAAAACAAGATATTTCAAAATTCTATACTTCACCAATGAAACTATTTGAATACATGGCAAGCAAAACTCCTATTTTAGCCTCAAATATACCCTCAATATCTGAAATACTGAACACCTCTAATTCTTATTTGGTTGAGCCAGACAATCCAAAAAAATTAGCTTCAATAATAAAGAGTGTTTTCAAAGATGAAGACAGATTTGAGAGATCAAAAGCAGCAAGAGCAGATATTGAAGATTATTCGTGGAAGAAGAGAGCAGATAGGATTTTCAAGCACCTTTTTGCTAATTAGTCAGTATTTCTGTAATATGCATTTAATAGTTGATGTTTAGAAATATAGGAAATTTAGAAACATTCAAAAATCTATTAAATAAACATATGTTTATAAAAATTAAAGAAATACACTCTGATATTAAGAATATTTTTTCCAAAAAATATCTTTTATTTTCCCAAAAATTAATATTTTTCTATTCGTATGTTCTCATCATTTTTAATAGGTTTTTTGACGGAAGATTTCTTAATGTTAAAAAACAACGTTTTCTTTCTTTTGTTATTGAATTCGATGACTTTTCAGATTTCTATTGGACATTTAGGGAAATATTTTTAGAAGATAATTATTATTTTGATTCTGAAAAAGAAAGTCCTTGTATAATAGATTGTGGTGGAAATATTGGAATGTCAGTACTGTATTTTAAATACCTATACCCAGGCGCACACATTAAGGTGTTTGAAGCGCTTCCTGAAAATGCTGAAATCTTACAAAGAAATATTACAAATAATAATTTAGTTGATGTTGAGATAATTACAAAGGCTGTTGGCGCAGAGGAGGGAGAAATTGAGATGTTTGGAGACAAAAGGGCTGCAACTATTTCTAAAGGAATGACCGACACTCATGATAAATCAAACATGAAAAAGAGTATCAAAGTTTGTGTAGTAAAATTATCTAGTTACATTACAAAAGAAGTAGACTTTCTCAAGATAGATATAGAGGGTGCAGAAGGTCAAGTTATTGAGGAACTCTCAGAAAGTAATGTGCTGCAAAAAATAAGACGTATAACGATGGAGTACCATTCTATTTCTGGAGAGACAAACTTACTTTCAGGTATAGTCTCCAGTCTTGAAAAAGCTAAATTTAAAATATCTTTTGTAAGTGACGTGAGTAGGGTAATTGACTTGAATGCGCGAAGCTTTTCTCACATTATGTTAGTTGCTCTTAAGAAATAATATATGAAAAATATTCAACACAGAATAAAGAAATATTTTTTAAACATAGCCAAAATCTTTTTTAGCAAAAATACAAAAATTTTGGAGAAGGTTTCTTTGTTCTATTTCTATACAAAGATTGCTTTTGCTAATTTTTTAAATGGTCGTATTTTACATTTAAAATCAATTAAATTTTTAGGTTTTAAAATTTATTTTAAAACTATTTCTGAATTAGAGATGTTAATAGAAGAAATATTTATAGATGAGGCGTATTATTTTAAATTCAAGAAAAACAACCCAACGATCTATGACTGTGGCGGAAATATAGGAGTATCAGTATTATATTTCAAACACCTGTATCCAGGTGCGAAAATAAAAGTATTTGAACCTTCTCCGGACGTCGTTGCCCTTTTAGAGAAAAATATAGAAGCAAATAACCTGAAGGGTGTAAGCGTGTGCAGCACGGCTCTTTCAGATTCAGAAGGTACGGTTAGTTTATTTATTCGAGAAGGAATGTCTCTTGCATCGACAACCTCTTTAGAAGAGAGACGAGGAGGCACAGAAGTTACAGTAAGAAAAAGTAAACTTTCTGAATATATTGATGAAGATGTTGATTTGTTAAAAATAGATGTACAACTTTCAGAAGGATCAGTGTTTAAGGATTTGAGTGCAGCTGCATCTTCAAAGAACATCAAGTCTATACTTATGGAGTATCATTACGCCTTTGGTGTTGAAGATAATAATTTGTCTGATATTTTAAACTTTTTTGAAAAAAATAGTTTTTCATATAAGATTAGTCTCAATGCTGAAAAACCAGATGGATTTAAAACGTATATTATAGAGGCTTCTAAAAAACCAGTATGAAAAATATACTTTTAGTTTTCTCAAAAGATATTATTCGTCGAAATATATTTGATACAGATTTTTGGCCTGAATTTCAAAAACTAAACATAGAAAATAAAATTACTCTTCTCGTAGAGAGTGAAAAAATAAAGTATTTTAATGAAAAAACACCTCCAGATGTAATTGTGGAAGGATTTGTTCACGAGTCACGAACTCCTTACCAAAAAATTATAAATTTTTTGGTAAGGACAGGAATGCAATCGCACAGCGTTACAACATACAGAATGAGGGCCTTAAAAAAAGACCAAGCAAGGCTCTCGTCTACATTGGTAAAAAGCTTTATTGGAAAGGTGCTCGCTCCATTTGCATGGTATCAATTTTTTATACGGCAATTAGTTTTAAAAATTACTACCCCAAAAAGAATTCAAGAAGTCTTTGAACGCGGTAATTTTGATAGTGTATTTACCCCGTCACTAATCGATAATGAGTTTGATGTACATGTTGCAATTGAAGCTAAAAAAAGAAAAATTAACTTAATTGGAATGGTAAGAAGTTGGGACAATTTAAATAACCATGGTTTGTTGGCTGTTATCCCGGATACATTTATTTTTCAAAACAAATGGCTTGTTGAAGCTGCAGAAAAATTTCAAAGTATTAACACAAGTCTTATTAAGACAAAAGTAATTGGATTACCTCACTATGATTTATATAAAAACTCTCAGAAATATTTAATGTCCAAAAAAGACTTTTTTAAAAAACTTGGATTAGACTCTTCAAAGAAGCTTATTTTTCTTGGAGGGTCTGATTTTTATTATAGCGAGGATGAATTGCCTGGAATTCTAAATAAAGCTATAGAAAAAAGGGCAATAAAGGAGTCTGCACAAGTTATTTTTAGGCCACATCCTGCCTCTTTGTTTAGTATTGAAGAGTACGGTCTTGAGAACCTGAAACACGTTGTTTTAGATCCAATATTTATGGATAAAACAAAAATTTCTTTTTCTGACACTGAAAAGTTTATAAATCTTATGTATCACTCAGATGTCATCATAAACATTGCCTCAACACTTTCAATTGATGCTGCAGTGTTTGGTCGGCCGACAATATGTATAAATTTTGATTCAAAAAATAGAAAGATTTCTTATTGGGAAGAAGTGGGACGTTTATATGATCACTTTGATCATTATGAAAAGCTTGTTAGTACTGGTGGCGTAGCATTACCAGAGAGTTCTGAAGAGTTGGCGCAAAATATAAATGATTATATTTCTGACCCACTGAAAGATAAAGAAGGAAGAGAGAAGATTGTAGAGATGTTTGTTACGCCATTTGATGGTTTTTCTGGCAAAAGGCTTGCAAATTCTGTTTTTAAAGAAGTTTGCAAATAACTAAGTTGTCTATATTATAGAATGATTATGAAAAGCAATATTTTTGAAGATCTATTTGTACTCGAAATAGCGAATAATCATTGGGGCGATGTTAAGAGGGGGTTAAAGATTATTCGTGATTACGCAGATGTTGTTGAAAATAATGGAATAAAAGCTGCTATTAAACTACAGTTACGAGATGTGGAAACGTTTATCCATCCATCACAGCAAGAAAACAAATTAGAAAAAGGTGCTGACGAAATCGTGGTTCCTCCTGGTCAAAATTCTCGATACATAAAAAAGACTCTGTCAACGCAGCTTACAAAAGGTGAGTTCCAAGAACTTGTTGATGAGATAAAGAAAAGGGGGCTCATTCCAATGGCAACTCCATTCGATGAGAAGTCAGTAGATCTTTGTGTCGATCTTGGAATTGAAATTCTTAAAATAGCCAGCCAGGACACCAAAGCTCTAAGTCTTCTTGATAAAATTGTAGAGGCAAATCTCCCAACAGCTGTTTCAAACGGAGGAACAGACATTGAGGACATTGATAGGATTGTTAAGCTGTTTGAAAATAAGAATATACCTCTTGCGGTAAATCACTGTGTTTCTCTGTATCCTTCAGAGAACAGTGACCTGCACTTACATCAAATTGATTTCCTCGTAGACAGGTATCCAAATAATGTAATTGGTCTTTCAACTCATGAGTATAATGACTGGGTTTCTTCTATAACTATTGCATATGCAAAAGGTGCACGAACTTTTGAGAGGCATGTTGATATAGATGCAGATGGGATTGCAGTTTCTAAGTATTGTTCTCTTCCAGAACAAGCAGACATTTGGTTTAAGGCATTTCTTACAGCAAAAGAAATGGTTGGAGAAGGAGAAGGTGAAAGAGAAATTCCACAAAAAGAAAGAGATTATATTCAGAGTGTTTCTAGAGGAATGTATGCCAAGAAAGATTTAGTAAAAGGTCAGAAGCTTACAAAAGAGTCATTAGGTGAAGACTTTTATTTCGCAATTCCTCTTGAAGAGAATCAATATTCTGCAAGAGACATTGGAGAAGGTGTTGTTCTCAATAAATCAGTAGACAAAGATCAGCCTGTCTTTAAATAGTTTTGGTCATTTAGATACACAATGAACATTCCAGAAAAATTTACTTGTATTATTCCAGCACGATATAAATCGGTTCGTTTTTTAGGGAAACCGCTTGTAGACATTTCTGGAAAATCAATGATTTGTCGCGTATATGACAATGCTTGTGAATCAAAATTTTTTAATGAAGTAATTGTTGCAACAGATGATGAGAAAATATTTAAGCACTGTTCAGACCATGATATTAATTATGTTTGCACAAGTAAAGATTGCCCAAATGGCTCAGAAAGAGTTGCAGAAGTTGCTGCAGGTATTGATGCTGAGTATATTTTTGAGATGCAGGGAGATCAACCTCTTGTAACCAAGGAAGTGATTAATGACTTTATAACTCGTGCTATTTTTAAATTAAAGGAAAATTCAGAGATTGATGTTGTTATTCCGTACGCAAAAGCAACTAAAGAGCAGGAAAATTCTATTGACGTGCTTAAGGTAGTCGTTGATTCAAATGAAAGACTTCTTTTCCAAACAAGGCAACCAATACAAACAGGATATAGAACACTCGGTTTGTATTTGTGGAAAAAAGAAGCACTATTAAGATTTGCTAAATTGCCCATTTCAAACATAGAAGAAGTTGAGTCCAGTCATCCTATTAGGTTATATATGAATGGGTTTTTTGTACAAGGAGTAGAACTTGAAGGAGTTGATTGGGTTGAGGTTGATAGAGAGCATCAAGTAAAAGAAGTTGAAAAGATTTTAGAAAAGAAACAATGAAAAGGGTGATTATTTTTGATTGGGATGGAGTGATTGTTGACTCCAATACGTTTAAATGGGAGGAGGCTTGGAAGAAAACTTTTAAAAAAGAAAAAGAGAAAGCTTCACTTGCGGCTGAGTATCTCTCTACTCCAGAAGGAAGAGCGTTAAGCAGGTATGAGTTGATAGAAAAAATTGCACCCAAGAGCAGTAAATCTTATCAAAATAAAATAGCAGAAGAGTTTTCAAATGTTTTACAGCAAAGTGTTGCAGAAATTTCTCTCATGCCGAACATTCAGAATGTCTTAGACTTTTTGCAGAAGAAAGGTTATAAAATGATTGTTATTTCAGCAACAAAAGAAGAAGATTTAAAATATCAGGCAGATTATTTGAATGTCTCGAAATATTTTACTGATTTATTTGGAAACCCACGAACAAAAATAGAAAACTTTGAAAGAATAGAAAACCTTAAAAAGCACCAATACGTCGTTATTGGTGATGGAGAAGGTGACTATAAGTTAGCAAAATCGATTGAAGCGGAATTTATTGGTGTTGAAAATAAATGGAATAATTGGGGTTCGGATAAAGTAATGAAGAAGTATGTTGTTCCAATTTTAAATATTTCTGACGTAATTTTAAACTTTTCTAAATAGATATAGATTTGTAAGTAGATTTATAAAATCAACAAGAATTAGAGTAACTACTGCCCCAAGTATTCCATAGGTGGGCAGAAGCATTAGAAGTAGCCCAATTTTTACAACAGGGACAATTGTTTGTAGTTGATACAATTCCTTTTTCTTTTTTTGTGCAACAAGTGTTTGGCGTATAAACATTTTTGGTGCAAGAAGGAGAGAGAGCGCAAAAAGCTGTGAATAGATTATTGAATCTAAATATTGGGGAAATAGTAGTGAGTATATGTACGGGGCGGAAAAGATATATATAGCAATCACTGGTATAGAGAGAAGGAAAAGTATGGACATCTTTTGAAGGAGCGTTTCCTTTATTTGATCAACATGCTTTGTACTTAGTTTAGGTAAAGCAAGAGACGCAATATTTTTAAGTGGTTCTCCAAGCACTTTTACGGGAGCAAGTGCAAAAAAGTATGTTGCAAGACCAACAGGTCCTATAAAGTGCCAGAGTAATATTTTATCTAACTGTTCAGCAAATGCAGAGATTATTTGCGCAAAGCTTAAGTGTTTACCAAAAGAAACAACATCAGAATCTACCTTGTTGTTTAGAGGGTAGATGCGTAATGTACGAAAATAAAAGAAAATTCTAACAAGTGACCATGAAGAGAAATACGTTATTAATAGAATGAAGAGATTGTCTGTAAGAAAGAGGGCTCCCACAATAGAAATTAATATAAATACTTGGCTTACAAAATGATATTTGAAAGAAATATCAAAACGTTTTCGTCCAGTTAGGAGAGGGTTGTATATGTTGAAAGTATTCCAAATAGGTATAAAAAGAGCAATGATTGCAAAAGAGGTTGCAAGCAATATGTTTCCATTTAAATAGTAGTATGCAGCAACCCCTATTCCTGCAAACCCTCCAAGTAGCCCCCATTTCATTTTTGTTTTAGTAACCTCGATAAACATTTTTTCGTATCCTCTGGCAACAGATTGGGTTACAGAATCAGACATTCCTTGTAGTGTGAAAAAAGAAAGCATGGTCGCAATAGAGATTACATATTTATATGTACCGTAGATTTCCTTAGGAAGAAGGTTTGCAAAAGCAATTGCAATTACAAAAACTGAAACATTAGATACGAAAGACCCAATAGAAAGCCAAAATCCACCTTTCGCGAAGTAAATCATATCTGTTTTTGTATATTTTTCACTCCACTTGAGCAGTTGTATAGCTTTACTTTTCATATAATCAAGTATATCAAGATTGTTTGATATCATAGTACATATGTATATAGGTATAGCAATTGGTTTCGTTCTTGGGTTTTTTGTTTCTTTTGTTTTTAAGAAGAAAGGAACTGGAGTTCCTTGGAGTAGTGCACAGGCAAGAGAGCTGGGAGAAAAGGGTAGAAAATCTATTGCTGCACGTATTCTTCGCCGGAAAGATAGGATTGTGAAGTTTGCACAGGAGAAAGGGCAGGTTCGTATAGATGATGCAGAAGATCTGTTTTGTATTAGTGATGACACTGCAGGGGAGTATTTGCGTGAATTAGCCGAAGAGAAGAGACTTACAAAGGTTGGTTCTGGGAAAGGTTTGTATTACGTACCATATGAAAATTAATCCAAAAGTACTCAGTGCTATTCTTTCGGTTCTTATTGCAGGAGGTGCAGTGGGTGGATATAGGATTATTCAAGATAGAGGAGTAGATGTATTCGAAAACAGTATTCATGCAGTTACGCACGTTGTAGATGGAGATACGTTTGATATTGAAGGTGGTGCACGTATTAGATTGTTGGGTGTAGATACTCCCGAGAGAGGAGAATGTTTTTATAATGAATCAAAAGATTTCCTAGATGATCTTATAGAAGATAGTCATGTACGTTTTGAAAAAGATATTAGTGGTGCGGATAGGTATGGAAGATTATTACGGTATGTATATGTTCCATCTGATTCTCCAGAAGAGGCGGATGTGTTCGTGCAAGAAGTATTGGTTCGTGGAGGGTATGCACTCAATACTTCTGTTGCTCCAGACAACAGGTATAGAGACTTGTTTTCAAGTGCAAAAGAAGATGCGCGATTGAATGAGCGCGGTATGTGGGGTGCATGTGATATTACAGTAGATAGGTCGCTTCGCGAGACTGATTCAAAGCCTGTTGATGATTCTTGCGCTATAAAAGGAAATATCTCAGAGAAAGGGTATGGAAAATTATACTTTTTTGAAGGATGTCCAAACTACAATCGTATAAAAATTGATATACGAAAAGGGGAAGCGTACTTCTGTACAGAGAAAGAAGCAGAGAGTGCGGGCTTTACAAAGAGTGAGTCGTGTAATAATGCATTCTGATACCTATGCAAAAGATTCTCACACATATTTTAATAGGAACAGTATTTCTTCTCACGGTATTGCCACTCATTGTATTCAATGGATTATTTTTTCCGTTTATTACCAGCAAAGCATTTTTGTTTCGTATATTGGTAGAGACTGGTCTCATTTCACTTTTTGTATTAGCGCTTGCAGATAAAAGGTATATTCCGCGCATTACGCCAATTACAATCTTCTTTGGTCTGTTCGTTATAGTGATGCTTGTTGCAGATCTTCTTGGGTCAAATGTGATTCGAAGCATATGGAGCAATTTTGAAAGAATGGAAGGGTGGATTACGCTCGTGCATTTATTTGGTGCATTTCTGTTGTTTGAGCGCGTACTCAGTGTTTCTGATTTATGGAAGAGGTGGATACAGATTTCTTTAGGAGTTTCTGTGCTTGTAGGTATTCATGGCGTTATGCAGCTTGCAGGTCTTGCAAGCATCCACCAAGGGACTGTTCGTCTGGATGCAAACTTTGGCAATGCTACATACCTCGCGGTGTATACGCTCTTCCATGTATTTTTTGCAGGGTGGCTGCTTTTCACAAGCAAGAGCATTCAGTTGCGAGTGTTGTATGGCGCTATTGGAGTATTAAATATAGCAATGCTGTACTTCACCTCTACACGAGGGGCACTGCTTGGTCTTGTGTTTGGTGTGGGAATGTCTCTTTTGGTGTATGCGGTATTATCTCGAAGCAAAAAAATTCTTGCGGTGTTCCTTGGTATATCTATAGCAGCAGTGCTTTCCTTTGGTGTATTGGTTGCATACAAAGATACGTCGTTTGTTGCGAGCAATGGAACGCTTGTTCGTATTGCTGATATTTCACTTGAGGCAGGGGAGACGCGTTTTGCAATATGGGGTATTGCTCGAGAGGGGTTTATGGAGCATCCAATACTTGGATGGGGGCAGGGGAATTTCAATCTTATATTTAGCAAATACTATAAGCCATTTTTATATGACCAAGAGCCATGGTTTGATCGAGCACACAATGTCTACTTTGATTGGCTTGTTGCTGGAGGATTACTTGGGCTGGGCTCATACCTTCTCCTTTTTGGGTCATTGGTATATTTCCTGTTTCGTGGGAGGTTTTCAATTATTGAAAAGTCTATAGGTATAGGACTTCTTACAGGATATGCAATCAATAATATTTTTGTATTTGATAATCTATTAAGCTATTTATTTTTTGTATTCATTGCCGCGTGGATAAGCAGTAGGGTAGTGCGCGAGTATAAGATTCCACGTATAACTCTGCCAAAAGATGTTGCAAGATCACTCATTGTTATCGCTGGTTTATTTGTTATGTATATTGTTAATGTTCCAGCGCTCAATGCAAACGGTGCACTACTTAGGGCATTAAGCCCTCAGTACGCAATAAGTGAGAGGCAAGTGTTTTTTAAAGAAGCTCTTTCATATAATTCATTTGGGAGCCAGGAGATTCGTGAACAGATGGTTCAGTTTGCACTTAGTGCTGTGCGGCAGGCAGACGTGCCGGTAGAAACAAAGATTGCGCTATTGGTAGATGCAGCTATTGAAATAGAGAAGCAGGCTGCATATATGCCAGAGAGTGCTCGGGTACATTTATTGTATGGACTCATGCTTCGTCTTCTTGGAAATAATGAGTTGGCATATGAGGTGTTGTCCCATGCGCGAGATGTTGCGCCACATAAACAGAGTGTATTAATTGAGTTTGCATTTGCTGCAGAATTTTCTGGAAGAGCTGAGGAGGCCTTGTCTGTCTTTAAGACTGCATATGAGTTAGACACTTCCTATGATCGGGTGAGGGTATTGTATGAGGAAGCAGAGAATAGATTGGGGGGATAATCGTGAAAAAGACCCTTTTTTCATGTCTATTCACGATAATGGTTGCTATTATCGTGAATGAAACAACGCATAAAAATACCATTAGTGGAGCTTGTACCCGTCCCCGCGCCTGTTTGTAAACATATCTACGTAAACTACGTAGATGATACTTATCCCCAAACTTTGTATTTTATGTCTGAGTTTTCCTATTCATGTTTGATAATACAAGTACGGACACGCAGGTGAGTTCCTGCAGGGAAGGGGTCGAGTTTATATGTAAATAATTATATACAAATCTATGGCAGCAAAAAAGAAAACTACACGTAAAAAAACTTCAAAGCGAAAAGTTGCAAAGAAGGCTCCTAAAAAACGTGTAGCAAAGAAAGTTACAAAGAAGCGAGTAGTTAAAAAGGTTGCGAAAAAACGAGTTGTAAAAAAGAAGGCAGCTCCAAAAAAACGAGCAACAAAGAA
This sequence comes from Candidatus Wolfebacteria bacterium, assembly GCA_002400985.2. Lineage (GTDB taxonomy): Bacteria > Patescibacteriota > Minisyncoccia > Phycocordibacterales > Phycocordibacteraceae > Minusculum. The sequence goes on along the minus strand of NVRX02000004.1, from coordinate 2,069 downwards.
AGCACCAGCAAAGAAGAAAAAAACGGTAAAAAAGTCCGCTCCGAAAAGAAAGGTTGCAAAGAAGAAAAAGGCAGCTCCAAAACGGAAATCTTCTCGAAAGGCAGCTCCAAAGAAGCGTGTAGCAAAGCGACGAAAGTAGTTTTTCTCACGAGTCAAAACCCTCCAGAAATGGAGGGTTTTGTGCTATGCTCATACACAATGTTCGAAGGACTCACAAAGCTATTTGTTGGAGAGCCAGGAGCCGCTGAAATAAAGCGGTTGCGTCCTATTGTGGCTGAAATAAACGCTTTAGAGGAGGAATGTAAAGAAAAAACTGATGATGAGCTAAAAGCTTCAACAAAAGTATTGCAGGACGAGCTATCTAATGGGAAAGATTTTAATGATGTCATTGTTCGTGCGTTTGCAAATACACGTGAAGTTGCATATAGGGCCACAGGATTGAGACCGTACGATGTACAACTTATTGGAGGACTTATCCTCGCTCATGGAAAAGTTGCAGAGATGCGCACAGGAGAAGGAAAGACTCTTGTAGCTACACTGCCTGCATATGTGCACGCGCTAAAAGGGAAGGGGGTGCATGTGGTTACTGTGAATGATTATCTTGCAAAGCGAGATGCTGCATGGATGGGACAGGTGTATTCAGGTCTTGGGATGACTCTTGGTGTTGTTACAGGGGCTGGTGCTTTTATATATGATCCAGGGCATTCAGATATTGATAAAGAGCGAGACGAGAAAGGGTTCTTTAAAATCTATGAAGAGTTTTTGCGTCCTGTTACAAAAAAGGAGGCATATGCTGCCGATATTACATACGGAACAAACAATGAGTTTGGGTTTGATTATCTTCGGGACAACACTGCATTCACGTTAGAGCAGAAAATGCAGAGGGGGCATCACTATGCACTTGTTGATGAAGTAGACTCAATCCTTATAGATGAGGCACGTACTCCACTTATTATTTCTGCACCAGTTGAAGACACACAAAACCTATATGAAGTGTTCTCGCAGATTGTAGGCACCTTTACCGAGGAGGATTATATTGTTGATGAAAAGCAAAAGGCAGTTTCAATTCAGGGGAGTGGTATTGATAAGGCAGAAAAGATTCTCAATGTAGATAATCTCTATGCAGCAGGAGGAGTAAAGTATGCACACCATCTTGAAAATGCAGTGCGTGCAAAAGCATTGTTCCGTAAAGATAAAGAGTACGTGGTTCGTGATGGAGAGATTGTTATTGTCGATGAGTTTACTGGAAGGTTGCAGCCGGGACGTAGGTGGAGTGAAGGATTACACCAAGCTGTTGAAGCTCGAGAAAAGGTAAAGATACAAAAAGAGAGTCGTACCATGGCGTCTATTACATTCCAGAATTACTTCCGAATGTATGAAAACCTTGCAGGAATGACCGGTACAGCATATTCATCTCGAGAAGAGCTATATACCGTGTATGAGCTTGAAGTAGTGCCAGTTCCCACACATAAAGAGATTGGTCGATCTGACCATGAAGATTTTATATTCCAAACTGAAGCAGGAAAATATAAAGCACTTGCGACAAAAGTTATGGAGCTCCATAAGAAAGGGCAGCCAGTACTTATTGGTACCGTTTCTATTGATGACAATGAGGTTGTTGGAAATGTGCTTACGAAAGCGGGTATCCCTCATGAAATTCTCAATGCAAAGAATCATGAGAGAGAGGGAGAGATTATTGCCAATGCAGGTAAAAAAGGAAATGTAACCGTTGCTACCAACATGGCCGGGCGTGGTGTAGATATTAAGCTTGGTGGCGAGACAGCAACTCTGGAGCAGCAAAAGGAGGTTAAGGATCTTGGCGGATTGTTTGTGCTTGGTACTGAGCGGCATGAGGCACGACGTACCGATGATCAGCTGCGTGGACGTTCAGGTAGGCAGGGTGATCCAGGGGAAACACAGTTCCTTGTATCTCTTGAAGATAAGCTTATGCGTATTTTTGCAACGGACTCTATTAAAAAGATGATGGGACGTTTTGGTATTCCAGAGGATGAACCTATTGCAAACAAAATGATTACCGGTGCACTTGAAAGCGCACAGCAAAAGATTGA